>CAMDER010000042.1 GCA_945896935.1 Bifidobacterium breve
CGGGTTGCGAGTCCGAGTTCGAATGCTTCACGACCGTTGAAAACTCGGGCGGTAAACGTGAGTTCTTTAGCGACATCGGGACGTACCAGATTGGCCAACACCTGAGTTCCGGTCATGTCGGGTACGAGACCCCAGTGAGTTTCGCGCACCGACATCTGGGTATCGGGGTGCACAATTCGAATATCGGCGCCGAGGCAAATCTGGATGCCACCACCAAGTGCGTGTCCGTGAACGGCAGCAATCACTGGTACAGGAATCTCTTGCCAGACCCAGGCAACCTGCTGACCAAGATGGGTGATTCGACCAGCGGCCATTGTGCCCGGATTGCCTTCACCAGCATTTTCTGCCTTGGTCCCACCGGCCATTTGCTGGAATGAACCAAAGTCGAGGCCAGCACAAAAGGATGAACCCTCGCCCGACAGCACGACGACGCGCACCGACTTATCGGTCTTGAGTTTTTCGCCAGCAGCGGCCAAGGCGAGGAACATTTCATTATCCAAAGCATTGCGCTTGTCGGGACGGTTCAACCGCACATCGGCGATTCCGTTATTGATAGTTACTGAGACGCGATCTTCAACAGCCATACCCCATCTTGGCAGGTCAACAGTTCAAGTGTCGTAGCCTGACAGACTCAACAGGTGACTCAGTCCAAAAAACGACTTTCCCCCAGTCAATTCGCTGGTCATGAGCGCTGGGTTGTTGCGACCTACAGCCTTACCGCTTTGGGCGCACTCGTCGTTGGCGTCCTGCAATTTCGCCACGGAATTGTGCACCTCCTCGACACTGTGACCTATTGGAGCGGCACCGAAGCCACCAGCAACGGACACCCATTCACCACCAATCTCGCTCCGTCATTTTCTAACTTCTCAGCGATCGAATTTCTGGAGCGTTCTGGCCGATTGCCGTTCGTTGACTTCCCTGTTGGCTATCCCCTCGTTGCCGGAACTATCGGAATCGTGATCGGCACGCGTCATGCAATGGAACTGCTATGTGTCATCGCCCTCATCGCAATCGCTATCGCATTCATTGCGGGTACACACAAATCTAAAGAGTCAAAGCCCCTGACTCTGCTTCTTGGCATCACCGGAATATTGATCGCCATGTCACCGGCCATGCGTCTTGTGATGCAAGGCGCGTTGTCTGAGCCATTGTTCTGCGCGGTGGCTTTGTGGTTGGTCATTGCGCTGGCGAAATTTCGCGCCGGTGCACGTTGGACCCCCGTCGTCGTGTTGACAATCGCTGCTGGGTTACTTCGTTTTATCGGAGCACCACTTGCAATTCTCGCTGGATGGGAGCGCTACCAAAAGACCGGACGCAAACTCTCGTCATTGGTATGGACGATCGCAATGATGACCCCAGCTGCCGTCAATATTTTGTGGGCGTCCTCGGCCGGCGGTGGACACAACGCTGGATGGCGCGGACTCGGACGCCTTGATATCGAAGTCTTTGTCCGCTCAATTGGCGGATGGTTCGATGCCAAACAAGGCGATCTTCGACGTACCTATTTCACTAACGAGGGTCCCTCGTGGTGGTCATGGATTGTTGCGCTGATGTGGCTCGCAATCGTCGTCGTCGCATTGGTCGGGATACTCCGTCGGCGCCACATGTTCACAGCAACTGCCGAAATTGCACTTGGTGCATCGGCCATCATTTCTGGCGGATTAGTTGCGGGAATGATGGGCTTTGATGCGTTGGTGATCGCCGACAATCGTTTGATGCTGCCCACCGGAGTCCTCACTCTCGCGGCAATCGCATGGTCGGTGCATGACATCGTCATCAAGCAACAAGGCGCGCGTCTGATGCAAACCATTTCAGGCGCGTCGGTTGGTCTGGTTCTCTTTGCGCTGCTCGCAGTTCGACCCTGGAATGTTGCCGAAAGTTTTAGCGATAGCTCTGACCTCAAGCCATATTCAATCGCTGCGCTTCAGTCGGGCGCCAAGATCATCATCACGAACGATGCCGACGGAGTGCATTGGGACACGGGCCTACCATCTGCCTATGCACCGTTGGCCGTCAAGGCGCTCACTGGACAGGCGCAAGATGTCAGCACCTTGTATGCAGAAATGCCATGTGCCCTACTTCAGCACGATGGCGTTGTCGTCCTGAGTAATGACTTCACTTTTTCTGGTGCCAACAACGAATTACTGACTGAACAAGTTGAGCTCGGACGGTTAACAATCGAGGCAACCGATGCAGCAACTGTTTACTTCCCCACCGACTCTGCATGTGATTGACCCACCTGCGCGCGAAAGCCTCGATACCAACGCTGGACGATCGGAACGACCAGCGCCAAAAACATCACAGTCACAATCGGATCAATCATGGTGCGAAAACGAGATTGCTCTCCAAGTTCGGCGATTGCCCCGACAATCACGGTAAATGCGACAGTGAATGAGCCCACCAGATAAATCGCTGATGCTGCGCTCAGTTTTCTTCGCCGTAATCGTTGCACGATTTGCCACAAACCAATCCACCCAATGGTGAGGTACATCGGGATCAGCATCAAACCAAAATCGGCACGCGCTTCAAGTTGCCCATAAATTGGCGTTCCCCAACCCTTGGTTGAAAGCACTCCGCCAAAATCAAGCCGAGCAATTGAAAACACTCGATCTAAGCCAGTCATGACTTCAGATTTACTTTCCGATGGAATTGGTGAAACTGCGATCGTCGTTCTCAGCGACCACAATCGGCCTTCAAGCCACGCTTCAGGATGTTCCTTGATCACCGCGATCGCATCTTTTCCGGCTTGATCATAAATCGGTAAGAAGCATTCGTAATTAAAGTTTGGGCTCCATTGATCGGTCGTTCGCATCGGCTCAGCCAATGATCGGTGTGAGCGAGTCGGGACACAGTCTTCAACAGCGTTTTGGTACAACTCGTAGTTGCCAAACGGACCAATCATTGCAATCTCGGATATTTGACCCTTTGCGTACATTTCATCAAGATCGGCTTTCGGGAGTACCGGAATGACGGCGCGCTGCAAATTCATACCAAACCAACTCGACATTGTGGTGTGGCCAAATAACATTTCATTCTTGGCCATCCAGCTACCCATGAAAATCACCGGAATAGACAGCACTAGCAATGATGACTTCCAGTTAATGCGATGTCGCATCAACCACAAACCAAAGACCACGATCACTAACGCCCACGCCGGGTGATACAAACTTCGAGTCAGCGCGGTGACTGTGACTGCACTAGCAAGAATGACCAACGATCGACGCACGTTTTCTTTTCGTGTTAAGTCGGCGATGGCGATAAGCACTAGCAACAGCAAGGCAGCAGTCGCTAATTCATATGTTGGTTCAAATGCGCCCTTCAAGACTTCGGGATGCAAAGTCGCGATCAATGCCACGATCACCGATGCTCGGCGAGACAAACCCAATCGGCGGCCCAACACTGCGGCGAGCCATGCGACCACAAAACCAATCAGTGCCATCAACACTTGCAGCGTCAATTGATCCGAAAATGGCGACAACCAGGCCGTGGATCCTAAAAACAAGTTCCATAACGGCGGCTGAATATGCAAGTAGAAAACACTTCGTAACGGATCAGTGGACAACACGTCCCACGGAATCAATTGCCAGCCAAAATTGAGATAGTCAGAGTTAAATTTCTGACCGGTCAAACAAACAAGAACATAAACCGCTAACCAAATGAACGCAGCTTGTGGACCAGCCTGACGCAATATTTTCGCCACTACCAAAACTTTGGACTCTTCGTTACGGAGCGACATACACGTCTCGAATCGTTTGATCAATCCACGTCACTAATTCGGGGGCATAGGTCAAATCAATATGAGCCCCGTCAGGGCGCATCTTGGGTTCGAACTCGCCACCAGGATGAGCTTTTACTTCTACAGCAAAATCTGCGAAGACAACTCGCTCATCAGATTCAGCAAATTGTTGAATCAGTTCGTTGTAACGAGCCGAACGAACCTGATCGGCCTCATCAAAGGGTGGGACGCCTGTTTCGCCGGCGATATAGGGCGGATCAACGTCTGGTGAAGAGAACCAAACAATTTGCGAGCCACCCGACGACATCACATCAATGAACTTCTTGAATTGTTCAAGCAACCACGCGTCGTATGCAGGCTCACCAATATGAGACCAACCTTCAACACCTGGAATTTTCCGATCAGAAAGATCGGCAGTTCCTCCAACAATGATGACCAAGTTGGCGCGAAACTTCTTCACGATCGGACCAAGCGCATCGCGCCATTCGGTACAACCAGGGCGAAATTCTTCTTCTACCCCGAGATATTTGATGGGCGTATTTGTACCGATTCCGCAACCGACTCCTGGGCTTGGCTGTATCACGACTTCGTTGGTTGTTTCCCAGTCATCAAGACCCGAAGCCAACACCCAACTTTGTGAGTCACCCACCATCATGATGCGCGCTGGCAAAGCCGCGTCAATTGGCGAAACTGTTGGCGCATCATCTGGAAGATCAGGCAGATCAGCGAGAGCTTGTTGTTGCATCGCTAAGGCGTCTTCGCTCAGAGTCGACATCACGTCATTGGTACTATTGCGATGCGCATTGCCGGCGAATGCGATCACCGTTCCGACGACTGCCATCATTGCGAGGTAAATAAACAGCTTCTTGCCTTGCCACAACTTTCGCTGACGTACGGGATTTTCGAGCAAGTAGTAGATCAAGCAGACGATCAGCAAGGTGCTCGCGGCTTTGGCAACAAACATCCAAAAATGATCGACCGTGACCCAATCGGTTCCAGGCACCCGAATTCGCGGCAAGTTTGGATTGAGTCGTAATGATTCCCACACCAAGAACGTCGGCCAGTGAACGAGGTAGATCGTGTAGGTGACTTGTCCCATCCACACCAGTGGCTTCCACGACAAGAAACTGCACATGCCACTACCAGTTGCCGCATACGCAATGATCAACAAGGTAATCAGACCATTGAAGAAAACTGCCCAAGGAAAGAACACATCACCCCACTGGTTTTGCCAACCAATTTTGAACCAAACGATGAAGGCTCCAGCGATGAGTGGCCACGACAGAGCGACAAAAACAGGCTTGCGCAAAGTTTCAATAATTCGTGGGACCTGCCGCCACACCGCCCACAACACCGCGAACGCCGCACCCATCAAAAATTCGCCAACACGAACTTCAGTCGCGTAATAAGCGCACGACGAATCAGAACAGCGGGCATTGAGTCCAGGCAATTGACTCCATAGCGGCGAATTCGTTCGGTAGTAGGCGCCTAGGGCGATCGCTCCGATCGCGAGAGATGCAAGAACTACAAAAAGTTTCCACACCGCACTGGGCGTTGCTTTCTTACGCAGAACCAACAAACACAACACCGGGAAAACGAGATACACCTGTTCTTCTAACGAAAGACTCCACAAGTGTTGCAAGGGATTCCCAAGACCAAATAGCCCGCCATAGCTTTTGCCAGCCGACTGCAAATAGATGTTCTCGTAATACGCGAGACCCGAAAACCATTCCCATGGGGCTAGGCGTCGCCCAGAACCCGGAAACAAAGTCCAGATGACGACTACGGCCAACAACACGACGAACGACGCCGGGAATAGTCGACGAGCACGACGTTCATAGAACGAGCGCAGCGAAATCGTTCCAGACTTATCCCATTCAGACACCATTAGCCGCGTAATCAAAAATCCCGACAATGTGAAAAACATCGAGACGGTGAGTTCGCCACCAGTCATCCACGTGATGCTGTGGTGATAGAGCAAAACAATGATGACGGCCAGACCGCGAACGCCGTCTAACGCAGGCAAATGCCCAAGACGCGTTTCGATGCGAGGTTCGTCTGACATGCCAAGGCGAGGTTAGTTGTTGGCAGCCGACGACTCGGGGCTACGCAACGATCTACCGAACGAACTACTCCACTAGCCGCAAGCCAGTTGGAGCAATTGACCGCTCGGCTTGAGGAAGTTCAACAACAAACTCGGTGCGGTGTGCTGGGAAAATATGCTCAGACAACAACACTGCCCGACCGTCCGTGTCGGTCGTGGTGCGAGTGCAGCGAAGAACCGGAGACCCAACGGGCACTCCCAACAACAGAGCGTTCTCAGGCGACGCAGCATCAGCCCCGATGGTTTGAGTGGCGCCTTTTAGCGGAACATCAAGAAGTTCATAGAACGGCGATCGTTCAACATCAGCTCGCGACAAGTGCTGACCCAAGTCAGCACGACACCACACCGTGACTAAGGCGAATGGCTCACCATCGGCCAAGTTCAGCCGTTTCACTCGCAACACTTGGTCGGCATCAAGAATCTTTTGGACCTGTGTCGTGGCCTTTTCAAAGGCGAATTCGAGGATTCGACGCTCAGGTTTAATTCCACCTTCAAGCAACTGCGCTTCAATCGTTGCCAATTGCCCAAGACTCTGCTGCAAAGGAGCCGCTGCAACAAACCAGCCGAATCCTTGACGAGCATCAACGAGTCCGTCATCACGCAAGGTCTCAAGGGCCCGACGAATGGTGACGCGACTGGCATCAAACTCTGACCCCAATTCAGATTCGGACGGCAGCAAGCGACCCGCTCCGTAGGTGCCAACTTGCACTCGAGTTCGTAACTCGTCGGCTATGACTCTGTACCTAATCTCACGCACACTTGTATTATACTTGTCTCATGAGCCCCGTTTCTGCAGGTACCCCCGTCGAACTAGTCAATAACGTGTATTCCACGCTCGCCGAGCGTTCTGCCTTGGGCCGTCAGCGCCTGGGCCGACCACTCACGTTGGCCGAAAAGATTTTGATCAACCACCTCGTTGACCCAGCCAACCAAGAGATGGTGCGCGGCGGCAGTTACGCCGACTTCAACCCCGATCGCGTGGCGATGCAAGATGCCACTGCGCAAATGGCCTTGCTGCAGTTCATGACCGCTGGGCTACCGACAACCGCAGTGCCATCAACAGTTCATTGCGACCACCTGATCTTGGCCAAAGTTGGCGCCAAGATCGACCTCGGTGTTGCGATTGACGACAACCGCGAGGTGTACGACTTCTTGAAAACTGTTTCGGCCAAATACGGCGTTGGTTTTTGGGGTCCCGGTAGCGGAATTATTCACCAAGTGGTTTTAGAAAATTACGCGTTCCCCGGCGGAATGATGATCGGCACCGATAGCCACACACCAAACGCTGGCGGACTCGGAATGGTCGCCATCGGAGTCGGTGGCGCCGACGCTGTTGACGTGATGACTGGTTTCCCGTTCAACGTGAAGTGGCCCAAAGTGATTGGCATCAAACTGACTGGCTCACTCAGCGGATGGTCATCGCCCAAAGATGTCATTCTCGAAGTTGCCCGCGTTCTCACTGTTGAGGGTGGCACTGGCGCAATTGTTGAATACTTCGGACCTGGCGCCGACAGTATTTCGGCAACCGGTAAAGCAACTGTGTGCAACATGGGTGCCGAAATTGGTGCAACCTGCTCGGTGTTTGCCTACGACTCAAACATGTCGGACTACCTGAAAGCAACCAACCGTGCGGGCATCGCTGCAGCAGCCGACAAAGTTGCTGCCGATCTTCGACCCGACGAAGGTGCTCAATACGACCAACTCATTGAGATCAACCTTGACGAACTCAAGCCGCTCATCAACGGACCTCACTCGCCAGACCGGGCCCACAAAACCGGTCGAGCTATCGGCGCAGCCGCTCGAGAAAACGATTGGCCACTTGAAGTTTCATCAGCACTCATTGGTTCGTGCACCAACTCTTCGTATGAAGACATCACTCGCGCCGCATCAATCGCTCGCCAAGCAGTTGCTGCAGGTCTCAAGGCTAAGTGCGAACTTCTCATCAGCCCAGGCTCTGAACAAATTCGTGCAACCATCGAGCGCGATGGCCTGCTTGCCGATCTTGAAGCAGTTGGCGCAACAGTCCTTGCCAATGCCTGTGGTCCGTGCATTGGTCAGTGGGAACGCTCGAAAGAAACAACCGACAAACCCAACAGCATCATCAACTCATTTAACCGCAACTTCCCGAAGCGTAATGATGGTTCAGCAAATACCTTGAGTTTCGTCACCTCGCCCGACACCGTGATGGCGATTGCATTATCTGGTCGCCTTGACTTTGATCCAACAACCGACACCATTACTGCTCCTGACGGAACCGAAGTGCGTCTCGTTGCACCCGTCGGCGAAGTATTACCGAGTAATGGTTACGACCCGGGTTCAAACACATTCACTGCTCCCCCAGCAGATGGAAGCGGCGTGTCTGTTGCCGTCAGCCCCACCAGCACACGTTTGCAATTGCTCGAACCATTCCCCGCATGGGATGGCAAGGATTATCTTGGCTTGCCAGTATTGATGAAGGCCAAAGGCAAGTGCACAACCGACCATATTTCGGCAGCCGGAAAGTGGCTCACGTATCGCGGCCACCTTGAAAACATTTCTGGCAACTTGTTCATCGGTGCAGTCAACGCGTTTGACGACGCTGTCGGCGAAGGAAAAGACATCACCGACGGAGGCACGCGCCTCTATCCCGATATCGCCAAGAACTACAGCGCTGCCGGAATTCGTTGGTGTGCAATTGGCGATCGCAACTACGGCGAAGGTTCATCACGCGAACATGCCGCCATGGAACCACGTTTCCGTGGTGGCGTCGTGATCTTCGCTCGCTCGTTTGCACGTATTCACGAAACCAACCTGAAAAAGCAGGGCTTGGTTCCGTTGACATTCGCCGATCCCAGCACCTACGACCTCATCGGTGAAGATGACCGCATCAACGTGCTCAACCTTCCACCAGTACCTGGCCAAAATGTGAAGTGTCAGATCGTCAAGCCCGACGGCACCATCATTGACTTCGAAGGTGTCCAGACTTTCAGCCCCGAACAAGTCGAATGGTTCAAAGCGGGTTCAGCACTCAACATCGTGCGCGCCAAAGTCGCCAGCGGCAACTAATACACCAGCGATCATTCACGACTGCTATGGAACTACGCGATGGAATCCGAACAACGGGTGCCGTTCGCGGTTTCACCGATCAAGCTGTCGACGACGAAATACTGCAAGCAATTCTTGACGATGCGCGGTTTGCCCCAAGCGGTGGCAATCGTCAACCTTGGCGCGTTGCCGTTGTTCAAGATGCAAATACACGCGTCAAACTTGGCGAGGCAATGAAGCCCGTCTGGGATGAATACGTCGCGATATCGGCAACTGGACAAACTCCGTTCACAGTTGTCGATGCCGCGCCTTATCAACTCGCTTCAGTCACCCCAGGTAATGTTCCCAATGACTTGCTTGACAACATCGCGACAGTTCCGGTTGTACTTGCAGTGGCCGCCGATCTCGGTTCAATTGCAATGATGGACAAAGACTTAGATCGCGCAACTATTACTGGTGGTGCGTCGATCTATCCATTTTGTTGGAGCGTGTTGTTGTCGGCGCGCTCTCGCGGTCTGGGTGGAGTCATCACAACATTTGCTTCACGTGTTGAACCGACAACTGGAGCGCTACTGAACTTGCCCGACAATTGGGCGTTAGCCGCCACCATCTTTCTTGGCTACCCCATCAAGCAAACAACCAAACTCACGCGTCGACCCGTTGAATCATTTACGACCGTGAACACTTTCGACGGCCTACCATTTCGATAGTGCTTCTGACAGCAACAGAACTGGTCCCGAGAACGGGAAAAGCCCCGCATGGGGGATGCGAGGCTTCTCGACCTGATTCTCCGCGAATGGGGGGATTCGCTAGAGGATCTTTCGTGAGCGTTTGGGGGAAACGCTCAGCGATTACGAAATAAAGTATGCCCTATCTGCACCTACAACTCAAGTAGATAGCGGAGATATCTAGTATCATTTTTAGAGATGGACCTCCGCCAGATCTCAACCCTCGTCGCGATCGCTGACCACGGAACTTTCTCGGCCGCGGCCAAAGCCCTTTTCACCGTGCAGTCCAATGTGTCGGCCCACATCGCCCGACTCGAGAAAGAGCTCGGAATCAACCTGATTGATCGAGCCACGGGACAGATCACCGATGAGGGCAATCTTGTTGTTGAACGAGGTCGTCGAATCTTGCGCGAGTTTGATGACATCTCAGCTGATATTGCGGCCCTCGATGATGTCGTCTCGGGCGACACGCGCCTTGGCGTCATTGGCACAACGGGGCGCTGGTTAATGCCGCAATTCTTGACTCGCCTTCAACAAGCTCACCCAGGCGTTCGACCGATTATCTCTGAAGGTGGCACGTCGAGCCTGATCCCCCGTTTGTTGGCCGGACATATCGACGCCGCCATTGTGCACTTACCCGTCGATAACGACGAGCTATTCGTTGAGCCCCTTTTTGCTGAAGACCTCGTCTTGCTCGTGCACAGCAAACACCCATGGCACGGTGCCGAGAGTTTGCCCATGTCGGCTCTCGGTGATCACCCACTCGTACTGCCACCTAAATCAGCCACACTGCGCCGCATTATCAACCGCGCGGCCGACACGCACAATGTCAATCTCACCGTGAAAGCCGAAATTGACGGTGTACGACTGATGACCTCGCTCGCTTTTGAAGGTTTCGGGGCCGCAATTGTTCCGGCCACCGCCATCCCCAATTGGCTGACTGGCGATTTCTCGCGAATCACTGTTCCGGGCCTTCCACGGCGAGTCGTCGGCTGGGTTCAACGCAAACGACCCCGTCCTGGCCCACCAACACGCGAAGCGCTCAACCTGGCGCGTGAACTCATTAATCAACGCGGCGGTCGTCAACCCGGCTTGCACGTCGGCGCTGACGCATTCCCGCTGAAGACTCAATAGGGCGTACTGTAGAACTTGTGAATCCAGTGGCGTTGAGATCGAAGGTGCCGGGCGTCGCCCAAGCCGATGTTCGAGATTTCAATGGCCGCCACGTGGTGTGGCTTGAAGTCACCGCAGACGATCATCGCGGTGCACTCTCCTCTGATGCTTCATCAATGATTTCGACCGCAGCCCGCGCTGCAGTTGACGCACGACTTCCGCTGATTGCCGTCATGGCGTCGTCGGGCGCCGATCTCCGTGAAGGATTCTCGGCCCTTCATAGTTGGGGGCTTGCTGCCAAGGCGCTGACCGACTGTTCTGGCATCGTTCCGACCATCATCATCGTTGATGGTCCGGCAGTATCGGGGCCAGCACTACTGCTCGGTATCGCCGATCATGTCATCATGACCGAACAGGCCTACGCGTTTGTCTCGGGGCCATCAATGGTTACTGAGTTCACTGGTGTTCCGATTGATAACGCCGAACTCGGTGGCGCTTCTGCCCATGAAAAATACACTGGAGCAGCAACTGCCGTCACCGCCGACCGCGAATCTGCC
>CAMDER010000043.1 GCA_945896935.1 Bifidobacterium breve
CGTACAAGATCTCGCTGATCGCTTAATCGACCTTGCTAATCGCAACGGTGGTCGTGACAACATCACTGTTGTCGTCGTCGACTTTGCGGTGACTAATGAAGTTGTCGAAACAGATAGTGAAGTTGTCATCACTCCGCCCCTGGTTGAGCCGCCAACTGTCGCCGAACCACCAATCACCGCAGAAATCGCGGTCATCACTTCAGAGCAAACTCCTGACATAGATCCCCAGCGACCATCACGTTGGTTCACTGTGGCAACATATGCGATGTGGTTGGCATCGGCAGCGATCACCGCAACGGTGATTATCTCGGCCATCACATCGAGCCAGTGACCGCCGCCACCAATATGATCGCCGCTCGACGGCGTTCAACTGAATTCCGTCTTGTCCTCATGGCCGGACTCATTACTGCTGGTGCGTACACACTGGCGTCACTCGGTCAAAACTCGGTGATTCCACCGCGTATCTTGCCTTTCTTGGCTGCGCTGCTTTTGGTTTTGATGTCAGCACATATCGGGGTGCGTTGGTTGGCCCATGGAGCCGACTCAACTTTGTTACCTGTTGCAACTCTCTTGAATGGCATCGGCTACGTGATGATCGCCCGCCTTTCTGAACGACTCGCTGGATTACAAACAACATGGACCTTCGTTGGAGTCGCCGCATTTATTGGCGTTCTCTTTGTGATTCAACGCGTCAATGATTTGGCGAGATACAAGTGGACGTTTTTCTTTATGAGCGCCGGGCTTTTACTTTTGCCTATGTTGCCAGGGATTGGATTCTCTTCAGGTGGCGCTCGTATTTGGGTCAGTGTCGGGCCCATCAACTTTCAGCCTGGTGAGTTTGCGAAAATCGCACTAGCTCTTTTCTTTGCTGGATACCTCGCCGATAATCGTGAACTCATTGCAGCGGGCACCTGGAAAGTTGGTCGCTTTTATTTACCCGAACCCCGACACTTGTTGCCACTACTTGCAGCATGGGGATTTTCTGTCGTCGTCATGGTTGGCCAAAAAGACCTCGGGTCAAGTCTGTTGTTTTTCACCCTGTTCATCGTGATGGTGTGGGTGGCTACTGAAAAGACCAGTTTCTTGGTCATTGGGCTAGGCCTATTTGTTGCCGGAGCCACTGCTGCGTACTTCATGTTTGATCATGTACAAACACGAGTCGCCATATGGCTCGACCCATGGAGTCGCTATCAAGGTAAGGGTTATCAAGTTGCTCAAGCGATGTATGCGCTTGGTAGCGGCGGAGTGAGTGGAACCGGATTAGGTCTCGGCGATCCCACGCGAATACCCGAAGCGAAGAACGATTTCATTTTCGCGGCGATTGGCGAAGAACTCGGCCTCTTCGGTGCCACCGCAATTCTAATTGCTTTCCTGTTGATGATCGGGGCCGGCCTTCGCACAGCAATGCGCACCACTCGCCCATTTGAAAAATTGTTGGCGGTCGGACTCACGACAATTCTTGGTATTCAAGCGTTCATCATTATTGGTGGCGTCATTCGTGTTGTTCCCCTCACCGGCATCACCCTTCCTTTTGTCAGTTACGGCGGTTCAAGTTTGGTCTCTAACTATGTCTTGCTTGCCTTGTTGATTCGCGTGAGCGATAGTTCGGCACGACGGCTGGGTGAAATTCCAGACGCTGCAACTTTTGGTGAACGCTTTGCTGCTCGACTTGCTCAACGGCGGATCAAAAAACATCCCGAAGAACTTGAGGCGCTGTCGTGAACCAACGCATTCGTCGCTTTGCTGTGGTTTTAATCGTGCTGTACGTCATCTTGTTTGCACAACTCAATTTCATTCAGGTGGGTAAAAAATCAACTCTTGATGCTGATGCACGAAATACCCGTCAGACCGTGCGCGACTTCAACGATGCGCGGGGCGATATTCGAACCAGCGATGGCGTCGTCATGGCCACATCGATTCGCAACATGGCAGATAGTGAATTTGATTGGCAACGCACGTACCCCGAAGGCGATTTGTATTCGGCAACCACTGGATATTTCACATTTGGTTATGGGGCAACACAGATTGAAAAAGTGCAGAACGATGTTTTGGCGGGCCGCACCATTGAACAGCAAATCAAAGGTTTCCGTTCACTCTTTAATGGTCAAGACACCACCGGAACCGTTGAAACAACTATTGATTCCGATATCCAACAAGCCGCCAAAGATGCTTTAGGAAATCGCGAAGGAAGTGTTGTCGTCATTGAACCCGCAACAGGTGCTGTCAAGGCGATGTGGAGCTGGCCGACATACGACACCAACCTGGTGGCGGTACAAGACAGCAAACTTGCCGGCGATATTTTGAATTATCTTGATGACATACCAGGCAAACCTTTGTTGGCTAATGCCTACCAAGAGCGCTATATGCCCGGTTCAACTTTTAAAGTCATCACGACTGCTGCGGCACTTGACGATGGCCTCATCACCAAAGAATCAACGTGGGCTGAAGAAAACGAATTCCTTCCACCGCAAACGGTGGATCCAATTCAGAATTATGGAAACAAAGTGTGCGGCGGTGATTTGCCAGAAGTTTTTCGCCGTTCGTGCAATACGCCGTTCGCTCGCACCGCCATTGAGTTGGGTCCAGAGAAGATGGTCGCTGCGGCAAAGAGATTTGGTATCGGTGAAACCATTCCTTTCGATCTTCCCCGTGCGACAAGTAGCCAATTCGGCGATGTCGATTACTTCACCCAAAACCTTCCGCTCCTTGGCATCGGCGGCTTTGGTCAAGGCAATACACAAATGGTCCCGTTGCACATGGCCATGGTCGCGGCCTCAATTGCGCACGGCGGCGTGATGATGAAGCCGTACGTCATCGGTGCCACCTACGACCACGACGGAGGCGTACTGCAACGAACAGTGCCCACGGTTTGGAAGACTCCCATGACACCCGCAACGTCAAGTCTTTTAACCGAGTTAATGGTGGGTGTCGTCAACGAGGGAACAGCAAAGTGCTGCATGCGCTTGGCCAACGGTATTCAGGCTGCGGCAAAAACCGGAACCGCTCAGCTCAACGCTGCCGGTGAACCCGAAAGGTCGCATGCCTGGATCATCGCGTTTGCGCCGGCCGAGGCCCCTCAATACGCCGTCGTCGTCATGCTCAAGGGCACAACGGCCGAAATCAGTGAAGGCACCGGCGGCACCTTGGCTGGCCCAGTTGCCAAGAAAGTGCTTGACGTCGCACTCGCTCAATAACCCAATAGTAGAAGCGAGGAACCTTCCTGAGCAGGGGCGACAGTCTCAAGGTCATCAACCTCGGTAGCCTGACAACAGTTATGTCGGACAACAGCGCAGTGATATTGAACGATCGTTACGAAATGCAACAGCGCATCGGTCGCGGTGGCATGGCCGACGTCTACTTGGCTCGCGACATCTTGCTCGATCGCCTCGTTGCGATCAAAGTCCTCTTCCCCGAATACGCAACCGACCCGGCATTCGTCGAGCGTTTCCGACGCGAAGCACAGTCGGCGGCCAATCTCAATCACCCCAACATCGTGAGCGTGTACGACTGGGGTCGTAGTAATAACACTTACTTCATGGCTATGGAATATGTTCCTGGTCGCACTTTGGCCGAAGCTCTTCACGATGTTGGCCAGATCACGGCGATGAAAGCCGCCGAGGTTGGTATCGAAGTTGCGGCTGCTTTGTCATTTGCTCATCGCGGCAACGTTGTTCACCGCGACATTAAGCCTGGCAACATTCTCATTGGCTCTAACGGTCAATTGAAGGTAGCCGACTTTGGTATTGCTCGCGCTCTCGGTAGCGCAGCCGACAGCAACCTGACTCAAGTTGGTGCAGTGATGGGAACTGCTGCTTACTTGTCACCCGAACAAGCCCAAGGTGGTCAACCCGATCCGCGCAGCGATCTCTATTCGCTTGGCATCGTGTTATACGAAATGGTTGGTGGACGCGTTCCGTTCTCGGGTGACAACCCCGTATCCATTGCTTACAAGCAAGTGCACGAAGCACCACAACCACTCAATCAACTTGCCTCTGATGTTCCGCGAGCCTTTGAAGCAATCGTTGCTCGACTACTTGCCAAAGATCCCGATCTTCGTTATGCCACCGCCGAAGCCGTTCGCGACGATCTCCGCCGTTTCAGAGACGGCATTCCGGTGCAGGCATTGGCTGATGCGCTGAATCGACGTAACGGTGACCCAACTCCTATCGGAACCGCCGCTCCGACAACAATTATTCCTACTGGCCCCATGGTTGGCGGACCCGACGATATTGCCGCTGCATCAACTCAGAGCATTCCAACGACAGCGATTCCGTCAACTCAGGCAACAACAGCACTGCCGCGAACAACCATCAATGCCAATCCCGATTTGCCGCCGGGCTACACCGCAAGTAACGCGGTTGTTTCGACCGACGACTTGCAACGCAAGCGCACCGCCATCGTCATCGGCGCTATTTCGGCCACAGTGCTTCTGATTATTGGTGCAGTGGTGGCTTTTCTTACGTTGTCTGGTGGTTCAACTGTTGCCCCCAAAATTGCAGTCCCCGATGTCACTAATCAAATACTCGAAAATGCCGTCACAACCTTAAAAGACTTGGGTTTTGAAGTCGTTCCGGTTGCCGAAGAAACAACAACTGTTGATACCAATATTGTTTGGAAACAAGTTCCGTTACCTGGTGAAGAAATTAAAGAGGGCGACACGGTCACTATTGTCTATAACCCCTCAAATGCACCAATGGCTGTGCCGAATTTGGCTGGTTTGACAATTGAACAGGCACGCACTGCGTTGCTCAATCTTGGATTAACAATTGGAATCATCACTCCACAAAATGATCCGACTGCTCCGGCCGACACCATCATCGCTTCAGTTCCTAAAGCCGGCGAACAAGTATTGGGTGGCGCAACGATCGATCTGACTGTCAGCCAAGGAAGCGGCGTTGTTCAAATTCCGAACGTGCAAGGTCAAACTTCGCAAGCGGCACGTTCAGTTCTTGAAGGCGAACCATTTAAATTCTTGATCACCGTTGTTGAAGAAGCCAGTACCACCGTTGAATCGGGCCGAGTGACCCGCACCAGTCCAACTATTGGTGCCGACACAACCAAGGGTTCAGCAGTCACGATTTATGTCTCAACAGGTCAAGCCACAATTGCGGTTCCGTTGGTATCTGGTCTCACCGAGGCTCAAGCCCGCGCCAAGCTCACATCGTCTGGATTCATTGTCAAAGTTGAGTACATCGAGGTCACGACTGGCAACGCCAACGACGGCCGAGTCATTGCTCAAGACCCGAGCATGAATGTTCAGTCAACACCCGGAAGCCAAGTTCTTCTCAAGGTTGGTAAGGCCATTGCTGCGACAACAACTGTCGCCCCAACGACCACTACGCCAGCAACAACCACTACGCCAGCAACAACAATCCCTACCGCAACGACTCTTCCTACGCCCTAATTATCTGTGCGTTAGTTACTGGCAGTTCTGCAAGAAGTTGCGCAACATGTCGTGACCAGATCCAGTCAGAATACTTTCAGGATGAAACTGCACACCTTCGACAGGCAGTGTCTTGTGTCGTACACCCATCACAATTCCGTCAGCAGTTGATGCAGTGACTTCAAGACAATCGGGCATCGACGAAGGTTCAATCACTAATGAGTGGTAACGAGTTGCAGTCACAGGATTCGTCACATCAGTGAAGACGCCCATATTGCGATGAGTCACTTCGCTCGTCTTGCCATGCATCAACTCAGGTGCGCGAATAACGTTGCCCCCAAACACATGGCCGATGGCTTGATGACCTAAACACACCCCAAAAACTGGAATTCCTTTTTCAGCAAAGGGCACAATCGCTTCACAAATGATGCCAGCGTCTTCAGGACGTCCTGGTCCGGGCGAGAGCAACACCCCATCAACATCAAGCGCGAGAGCCTGCTTGAGGGTCAAGTCGTCGTTGCGATAGACCACTGGCTCGGCGCCAAGTTCGCCCAAGTATTGGACCAAGTTATAAACGAAGCTGTCGTAACTATCTAAAACGAGCACCCGAGTCACCCCCATAGCCTGCCAGCAAAACCTGCCAGTCGGTGTGGTCGCACGACATTCGAGCGCGTACACTCGTCTGTCGTGGCACCTCCGAAACGGACAACAAGCGGACGCACGACTCCCAAGGGCACTCGTCCCGGCGAGTCCCGTCCCGAAACCCCTACTCACAACGAACACGGAGTCGCGGCGTCGACGCGTTATACCCCACCAGTTCCGAAGTACGCCAAAGTCAGCCCGCGTTGGGTGCCGATCTTGATGTTCGCCTTATTCATCCTTGGCGCACTCATCATTTTGCTGTATTACTTGGGCGCCGTACCTGGTGGCCGCAGTAACTATTACTTGGTTCTTGGCCTCGGATTTATCTTGGGTGGTCTCTTTACCGCCACTAAATATCATTGACCTGAAATTCTGGCCCTCTCGGCCGTGCTGAGCAGGTCTTTGTCAGGTTATGAGTATTTCCCCAGCCTGTGGACAAATCGGGGGATAGTCACATCAATGTAACTTGTCATTCACCTTGTGAATTTGTGCTCGATCACTCAACGGGGGCAACAAAGTCCATGTCTTCCATGCAGTGGCGCGGCGCCACTGGGTCTTCTTCTGGAGCCATGGTCATACGTATTTCAACCCCACACAAACTGCAGCGATAGCGCACATTGACCTTGCGCAACTCACCCTCGGGGGGTGGGGCGGGCAGAGGCGTGGTCATGCTTCGGAGTAATCCCACACCGACGCGCCACATGAAGAAAAATATGCAGACGGCTCCGAGAAACCAGATGACTCCGGCAAGGTCAACAGCCAATATTGCTATGAGCGACATCGAGAATCAGCCAAGGCGTTCGATGATGGTGGCGTTAGCCATGCCGCCGCCCTCGCACATAGTCTGGAGACCATAACGACCACCGGTGCGCTCAAGTTCGTTGAGCAGTGTGGTCATCAAGCGTGCACCAGAACATCCAAGTGGGTGACCTAGGGCGATCGCGCCGCCATTTGGGTTCACGATGTCCATGTTCGGGTGGAACTCTTTTTCCCATGCCAAAACGACTGAGGCGAATGCTTCGTTAATTTCAACGATGTCAATGTCAGACATCGACAACTTGGCGCGCTCAAGAACTTTACGAGTCGCTGGGATGGGTGCAGTCAACATGTAACGCGGATCATCTCCCGCCAATGAGAAGTTCACGAAACGAGCGCGAGGAGTGAGACCAAGAGCACGACACTTCTCTTCGCTCATGATCAACAGTGCAGCAGCACCGTCGGTGATTTGCGACGAGTTACCAGCAGTGACTCGGCCGCCTTCGTCTTCGGGACGGAACGCGGTCTTTAATTTTCCGAGGCTTTCCATGGTGGTTTCGCGCAAGCCTTCGTCTGTGGTCATCATGTTGCCTTCAGCATCTTTGACTGGCAAGATTTCGCGCTCAAAGCGACCTTCGGCCGTTGCGCGTGCAGCGCGAGATTGCGACTGCACACCAAAACGGTCCATGTCTTCGCGAGTAATTCCCCATTTATCGGCAATCATTTCAGCGGAAATACCTTGTGGAACGAGTCCACCTTGCGGCTGATAGCGAGCACTCACCATCGGACCAAAGGGCCAGCCGTACTTACCATCGGCCATTGATGCACCCATCGGAACACGAGTCATCACTTCAACACCGGCAGCAACAACGACGTCGTACGCGCCAGCCATCACACCTTGCGCGGCGAAGTGGGCGGCCTGTTGCGACGAACCACACTGACGGTCAATGGTGGTGCCAGGAACACTCTCGGGCCAACCAGCGGCCAATACGGCGTTACGACCAATGTTGGTCGACTGTTCGCCAGTCTGCATCACACAACCCATCACGACATCATCGATGATGCCGGGATCAATACCCGTGCGCTCAATCAGTGCGTTCATCGTTTCGGCCATGAGGTCGACAGGGTGCCAATCTTTCAATTTGCCGTTTCGGCGACCGAGTGGCGTGCGAATGGCATCAACAATGACTGCGTTAAACATGGTGTCTCCCAAAAGATGTTCTTGGCCTTCAGTCTGCTGTGTCGAGCTTGATCCAAACGAATTTTGGTCATTGAACTTTGGTAACTCAACTGGCTACGAGAAAGCGTTCAGCGACCACCAAAGATCTGGAACCGAGTCGGCTGGGAAAGCGACAATTCCAAAACGAAATCCTGGTTCGGGGGTGCGGGCGTTATAACTGGCCAATTCAGCAGCCGCGTCCTGATCAATATCGAGTCCCACTAAAGCCAATGCCACCAATGGTGAATCTAAAGACTTGTGAAAATCACCTTGACTAATTGACCGCAATTGATCGGTGAGGGTGTGTTGTAGCTCACGAACTCGGGCCTCGCTCTCTTGATCAAAGGGCGTAATTTCACTGACGACTGTCGCCCCTGGTTGGGATGCCAGTAAAGAAAAAGCAATTCCGGTGTCACAAACGAACCACACCGTTGACGCCTCACGTTTCAATGCACGATTACCAAAGACCCATTCAGTACCTGGTTCGATTCCGTTCGGTATCCCGCGCTCCTCAAGGTCGTACACGAGCGCCGGGTATAGACCCACAAGTCCCCCGTCGCCCAACTTCAGATTGATTGGGCCACCTGTGGAGTTCTGTTGATCAAACTCAACCGCTTGCTTGATGGCGAGGTGCACGTTGTCGGCGTCTGAGGTACTTGTCTTGTTATCTACGGCTGGCAATATCGCACCGACAATATTCAAGACAAACAGACCTATTGCCACGACAGTGATCATGGGTTGTCGGAATTTCGTGGTGTTGGCAAGAACGACACCCGCTATCCACGCGAACACAAAGATGACAATGATTGAGCGCCAGAGAATGACATATGGGATCAAATAACCGCGCACTTGCGCGACCGCAAAAATGCCGGCAACCAGCATCGTCCATATCAATGGCGCCGAATTCAAGTATTGACGACGAGGTGAGTCTTCGGGCGAACGCCACACCCACACCGTGGTCGCCATGAGAAGCAACACCGCACCGATCAACCACGTCAATGAACTAGATGGGGCTTCACCAATAATCCCAACCTCTGATGGTCCAGACAACCATGAGGCGCGCGGACTCATTTCAAACGACATCACCTGTAACGCACGACCAAAGCCAATTGAAGGTACATCAGTCGTTACGAAATAGTGAGCAATGTCTCCTAAATTACGAACTGCTTCACGGAGATGAAAAAGATATGGAGTAAAAAGCAAGAGCGCGGTGGCGATCGGACGGATAATAGATCTTTGGTTTCCTCCGGTCCACCAAAAGACAAGACAAGCCACTAAACCAACCA
This sequence comes from Bifidobacterium breve, assembly GCA_945896935.1. GTDB lineage: Bacteria > Actinomycetota > Acidimicrobiia > Acidimicrobiales > Ilumatobacteraceae > Casp-actino8. The sequence continues at coordinate 9,287 of CAMDER010000043.1, forward strand.
ACCCCACTATGGGCAGATATCCAACGTGTATCTGTACGACAACTGAAGCCGACACCCACATCAACCACATCGACGCCCGATCGCGTTCGGTGACACCCAGAGCAGCAAACACAAAGAGAATGAAAAGCGGAAGAGCGAGGTACGGCGTCCAAGCATCAACGCTGGCAATGCGACCGACGCTGACCCAACAAGCGAGCATAGATCCAACACCTAAGGCACTCCCCCAGGTTCCGCGCAATCGATGTCCCAACCATGCGATCACCACAAGTAATGCACTGGAGTACAACGCGACTCCAGCAAATAGGCCCCACGCTGCTCCACCAGATAGCCAATGAAATGGGGCGAAAACATAGAAAATCAAGGCTCCTAGATGGTTCCATCCGTGCCAACTGTATTGACCGACCGAAGGAAACGAGCCAGTTGCCGCGTCTTTGACGAGCAAGGCAAAAACTGCTCGATCGCCCACCAAGATCGCTCCACCGCGCAACGCATTGACCAACGCAACAACTATCGGAATGATTCCAAAAGCGGAAATCACTAACCAACGCGGAACGCGCTTGAACAGATTCATCGAGTAAATTTGCTGAGTCACTTTTTGAATGGAGACACTTTTGTCAGCGCACGAACCATGGTGCTGACTTCGGTTTCGGTGAGACCACTCGCAAACTCGCGTTGAATTGCCCGCCTATAAAGAATGTTCGAGTCGCGCCAAACCAATCGTCCCATACGCGTCAGTCGCACCATGACCGCGCGGTTGTCTTCAACGGTTGGAGCCTCTTCTCGGGTGACATACCCCCGCTCAACAAGTGAGTCAATGCGCCGTGACAAGCTACTTGGGACCGCCGAAAGTATTTCGCACAATTCTTTGACTCGCATCTGGTCATTGCTATGAGCGAGAGCCGCAAGTAAATCAAATTGTGGCAAAGCCAAGTGAAACTCGTCAAACATCTCGGCTTCAATGCTGCGCGAAACTACCTCACCGACAGTTTGAAATACCCGCCAAAGGGCAACACGTTCAGCATCAAGACGAGGCACTGCAAAAGACTAACCAATTGTCAGTGCGTTGTCACGAGATTGTTCAGGTTGCAACAAACGTTGACGCCAACTCAAGTGCTTGTTCCCATGTGGCACGCTCAGCCAACAACTTTCGAAATGGCATGAGTTGTTTCGGACGACTGACGCCGAGAGCAGCTTTCAAGTAGCCATCTTTTTCATACAGCGCAACGAACGAACGGTCTTCAGGTGTGCCGACCACAATATGAGCAGTCTCGTCTCCGTTGGCGCGGCCCAAAAATTGAATCCGCGCACTGAATTGATCGCTCCAGAAAAATGGGACAGCCGAATACGGCTCGGCTTGCTCACCGCGCGATACCGCAAGCAGGTTTGAAGCCGCGGCAGCACCCTGCTCCGATGCGGTCGTCCAGTGTTCAACGCGCATTTCTTGGTCGTACAGATTGTTGAACCAGCGACACACATCACCTGCGGCGTAAATACCAAGTACGCCAGCATTGAGTGTGGTATCGCAAACGACGCCATCGCGTAATTCGAGTCGGGTATTTTCGAGCCATTGCGTGGCTGGGACAACGCCGATGCCGACAACGACAATATCGGCGGGAACGACTTCGCCGTCGTCTAAGGCCACGCCGCCGACCGCACCAGAGTTGCCTTCCACGAGTCCAGCGACCTTGACGTTAAATCTCATGTCAACGCCGTTGTCTGTGTGTACCAAGGCAGCGGCATGGCCCATCTCGGCACCGAGACCGCGCATCATTGGCGCTGGTGCACCTTCAAGAACGGTCACTTCACACCCACGAGTCTTGGCAGTCGCGGCAACTTCAAGTCCGATGAAGCCGGCGCCAATGACTACTACTCGGGCGCCGGGGTTCAAGTCGGCCCGCAAAGCAAGTGAGTCATCAAGCGTTCGGACAACGTGTACGCCCGTCCAGTCTGGTTGGTTGGG
>CAMDER010000044.1 GCA_945896935.1 Bifidobacterium breve
TCGGTGTGCATTGCCGGACAGACAATGACTGGCGCACGCGTTGCAATCAATACATTGGTCATTAAGTCGGTTGACAAACCATTGGCGTATGCCCCAAGCAAACGCGCGGTCGCCGGAGCGATCAGCACAAGGTCGGCACCCTGGCCTAACTTCGTATGCGGAATTGGTGAGGCTTCATCCCACAAAGAAGTTTGCACTGGTTCGCTTGCTAACGCTGACAACGTGGTGCGACCAATGAAATGTTCGGCGCCTTTAGTCATCACCGGAATGACATGCGCTCCCGCATCAACTAACTGGCGAATAACTTCAACGGCTTTGTACGCGGCGATACCACCACAAACCCCTACAACAATTCGCTGACCGGCCAGATCGGCCATGATCAATCAGGCGTCGCCGGAATCAGCGTCTGATGCGCTGTCTTCATCGACTGCTTCAACGACTGCTACTTCGCCGAACACTTCTTCGCTTAATGCTGCTTGAGCACTCGCGAACAACGCTGCAGCATCTGCTTGAGCTGCTTCTTCGGCGGCACGACGCTCGGCCATTTCGTCGGCGGACACGCGAACAATTTTGTCGGCAGAGATTTCCTCAAAGCCCATGCTGAGTGGCTTACGCAATGATGCGACCTGTGGGGGCACGACTTTAGAACTGACCGAGCCCATCTTGGCGTAGTACTGCTGCAACTCTCGCGCCCGGCTTGCTGCCAAGGTCACCAAACTGAACTTTGAGTCCACCTTGCCGAGCAGGACCTCAAGTTGTGGGGTCATCATGGAGTCGTTGGTTCCGGCCATAGTAGATCTGGTCCTTTGAGAGGGTTAACGCCAAATAGTTCAGCGATTGAGCCTAGCCCAATTCAGGCAAATTCAGCGCCCAGAGTCTGCCCGGAGTCGGTTAATCAGAGCCAACATCTCATCGACGGTCTGATCGAGATCATCATTCACAAACGAATAGTCGGCCAAAGCCAGTCCAACAGGCTCTTCTTCCTCGGCTTTGCGCAGTCTTTCGAGCACCTTATGGTCGGGGTCCCCGCGGCCGATCAGACGCCGGCGCTGCTCATCACGAGAGGGAGGCAAAATGAATAAAAGCACGGATTCGGGGTGGCGCACCTTGACCTGTTGGGCACCATCAACCTCAATTTCGAGCACAATGTCTTGGGTCGAGGAAAAGTCGGGCACGGGAGTGCCGTAGTAATTACCAAGAAATTCGGTCCATTCTAAAAATCCGTCATTTTCCCGGTGAGTCTCAAAAGCGGCCCGGGTCGTGAAAACATATGCCTCATCATGCTCACCTGGGCGTTGCTCTCGGGTCGTCCACGAACGACTCAGCAGCAAGGTGGAATCTCGCCGGAGCAAGGCATCAACAATCGTGCCCTTGCCAACTCCACCTGGACCAGAGACGACAACGATCAACGGAACTGCACTCAACGATGAGGCGGGCGGTTGTGCCCGCTCGTTCACTTGGCTAAGTGTTCGAGAAGTGTTTTTTTCTGCTGCGTGCCCAGACCCTGGATCTTGCGGTTGTCGGCAATACCGACTTCCTCCATAATCTTGCGGGCCTTCACCTTGCCGAGCCCCGGAAGGCTTTCCAGCATGGCAATGACTTTCAGTTTGCCCACATTGGGGTCGGCAGACTGAAGCGCTGCCGCCACGGTCATGGTGCCCTGTTTGAGCTCGACCTTGATTGCGGCCCGCGCAGTCCTTGCTTCGGCTGCCTTCGCGAGGGCTGCAGAACGCTGTTCTGGTGTGAGTATCGGAGGAGTAGCCATGGGCAAACCGTACCTATCACAAGTGCTCAATAGGTGGATACCAGCCCATTTTGCGGGGTATTGACTAGCCCAAACCCCCGCGATGAGCCAGCCCTGACAAGGAGGCCACATCGGAGAACCCGCGACTTTGGACCCACGCGGTCAGTTCCCTCGCAATCTTGAAACATGCCCGCGGATCGGCGAAAGTCGCGGTACCCACTTGAACTGCGCTCGCGCCCGCCAACATCAGTTCGACTGCTTCCCAACCCGATGTCACTCCCCCAACTCCGATGATGGGCAGATTCGGCAAGGCGGCGTGGACGTCAAAGACCGTGCGCACTGCAACTGGATGTATTGCTCGGCCTGAAATTCCGCCGCCGCCATTGCCGAGGGCCGGCCGACCAGTCTCGGGATCGAGAACCATTCCGACCACGGTGTTAATCAACGTGACTGCTTCAGCCCCTGCCTCGTGCACTGCTTGCGCAACAGCAATGACCTGATCAGTATTTGGACTGAGTTTGGCCCACAACGGATACTCGAGAAGCGAACACACCCTCATCACTTCGGCCGACATCGCGATGTCGTGCGCGAAAATTCCGTGACCGTGCATATTCGGGCACGACAAATTGACCTCGACTGCAATAACTGTTGAGCGATGCGGCGAATGCATTAATCCATCTTGTAAGAGTTGCGCTGCTTGGCGATATTCATCGACCGAACGTCCCCAAATGCTCACGACTGCCGATGCGTTGACCGCAGCCATTGCCGGCAAATCATGTTCGATCCAATGTTGAACTCCTGAACCTTGCAATCCAACTGCGTTAATCATGCCTTGAGCGATCGGGTATAGGCGTGGTGCGGGATTACCCGCCCATTCAGTCGCGGAAATTGATTTCACGACAATCGCACCAATTGCATCGAGCGCACCGTACGCAGCCAGTTCGGCCCCATGTCCAGCGGTACCAGAAGCCGCCATGACTGGATGCGTTAATTCAACTGAACCAACCCGAACATGTGAATTCACAATATTGTTCTCACCTTCCGTGATATTCCTGCAAGCTCTTCACTTCTAGTGGATGATCAATCTGTTCGGCCATTCCTTGAACTGCGGCAAGCGCTGCTTCAACAGTCGTTACCGAACACACATGATGGACATTGGCCGCTTTACGAATTGCTTCTCCGTCCGTTCGACCACCACGACCTTGCGGCGTGTTGATCACAAAGGAGATTTCGCCGCTCGCGATGAGATTGACCGCAGTGATCTTGGCACCTTCACTTACTTTGCCAACAACTGCATCAACCATGTAGCCGAAACGACTGAGGTAATCAGCGGTCCCAGGAGTGGCCATAATGCCAAATCCGAGTGCCCGCAATCGCTTAGCCACAACAATCCCAGCAGGCTTATCTCCATCAGCAAGCGACAAAAATACTGTTCCGCTTGTGGGCAAAACAGTTCCGGCCGCAAGTTCGGCTTTATAGAACGCGCGACCAAATGTCACATCAATTCCCATGACCTCACCAGTCGAACGCATTTCTGGTCCGAGCGCAGTGTCAACTTCGGGGAATCGACTGAACGGCAACACCGCCTCTTTCACGGCCACCGTGTCCGGCGAATCAAGCAACACTGAACGCGTGAGCAAACCTTCAGTACGCAGTTCGGCCAAAGTTGACCCAAGCATGACACGCGTTGCCACTTTAGCCAACGGAACACCCGTTGCTTTAGCAACAAACGGAACCGTACGACTCGCGCGTGGGTTCGCTTCAATGACGTACACATTGGTACCGGCGACTGCAAACTGCACATTGATCAAGCCGCGAACATCAAGCGCCGCCGCGATTGCCGTCGTATACGACTCGATCACTTCAACGACCCACCGGGGAAGCGTTTGCGGAGGAATCGCACACGCCGAGTCACCTGAGTGAACTCCGGCCTCTTCAACATGTTCCATGACTCCACCGATAAGAACTTCACCGGTGTGATCGCGAATGGCATCAACATCAACTTCGGTCGCGTCCTCAAGGAAACGATCGACCAAAACTGGACGTTCAGCTGACAGCCCACCTTCTTTGCCCAAACTGCCAAAACTTGAAAGTTCGGCCATGGCGCGAGCGAGGTGATCTCGATCGTGAACAATCTGCATTGCCCGACCACCCAGCACATAACTTGGACGCACGAGAACTGGGAAACCGACGCGATCGACAATGGTCAACGCTTGTTCGAGATTGATTGCGGTGCCACCAGGAGGTTGCGGAATATTGAGCGACTCACACAGTTCGTTCCACTTTTCACGGTCTTCAGCAAGGTCAATTGATGCGGGTGATGTACCGGCAATGAGATCAACCGGTATTTGCCCAGAAAGTTTGAGTGGTGTTTGGCCACCCAGCGAAACGATCACCTTGGGCTTTTTGCCGCCCGCAGCGGCTGTTTCGGCGGCGATCACGTTGAGCACGTCTTCTTTGGTGAGCGGCTCAAAATACAGACGATCAGATGTGTCATAGTCGGTTGAAACCGTCTCGGGGTTGCAATTCACCATGACTGTTTCATAGCCCGCATCGCGCAACGCGAATGATGCATGGACACAGCAATAGTCGAACTCAATTCCTTGACCGATTCGGTTGGGACCAGAACCCAAAATGATGACTCGTTGACGATCAGATTCACGAACTTCATTTTCGTCTTCGTATGTCGAGTAGTGATAGGGCGTGAGCGCAGCAAACTCGGCTGAACATGTGTCGACGGTTTTATACGTAGGAATAACACCTGCCGCCTCACGGGCGTCTCGCACCTCTGATTCGGTACTCCCCCATAAATACGCCAACTGTGCATCACTGAAGCCCACCCGCTTCACACGCTTCCACGCAGCCTTAGTCATTGCAGAGGGACTTAATGACTTCACCGCGTCGCGCTCTTCGATGATGATTGACATCTGGTCCAAGAACCAAGGGTCGACCTTGCACGCCGCATGTACGTCATCGACCGAGACACCACGGAACAACAACTCACCGATAATAAAAATTCGATCAGGAGTTGGAATATCCACGAGCCGCATCAACTCATCAGTTGAAACTTCGGCCAATTGCTTTTCTACTGGATCGCAATTGAGACCCAAACGTCCTTGTTCAAGTGAACGCAAGGCTTTTTGCAAACTTTCGGGGAACGTGCGACCAATGGCCATCACTTCTCCGACACTTTGCATTTGAGTTCCGAGAATGCCGCTCGTCCCCGGCAACTTTTCAAAAGCCCATCGCGGAATTTTGGTGACGACGTAATCGATCGTTGGCTCAAAACTTGCCGGCGTCGCCTTCGTGATGTCGTTGGGTATTTCATCAAGCGTGTAACCGACTGCCAGCTTGGCGGCGATCTTGGCAATAGGGAACCCAGTGGCCTTTGATGCCAATGCACTTGACCGCGACACCCGTGGATTCATTTCGATCACAACGACATCGCCATTGGCTGGATTAACGGCGAACTGCACATTTGATCCGCCAGTTTCAACACCGACTCGGCGAATGCATGCCAAGGCGGCATCGCGCATAATTTGGTACTCAACATCGCTCAGAGTTTGCGCTGGCGCAACTGTGATGGAGTCACCAGTGTGTACACCCATTGGGTCGAAGTTCTCGATTGAACAAATGATGACGCAGTTGTCGGCGGTATCGCGCATGACTTCAAGTTCGTACTCTTTCCATCCTGCGATACTTTTTTCAATCAAGATCTCACGGATTGGGCTGGCATCAAGACCATTCGCTGCCAAGTGCGCAAACTCTTCGGCAGTTTTCGCGATTCCTGTTCCTCGTCCACCCAAGATGTATGCGGGACGAATAATGGCTGGAAGACCGATGGTCTTGATGACCTCAAGAGCATCCTCCATTGAGTGGGCAATGCCACTTTCAGGGACGTTGAGACCAATTTCAATCATGGCCTTCTTGAACTTGTCACGATCTTCTGCCGTGGAAATTGATTCAGCGTTGGCACCAATCAGTTCGGGGGTTCCAGGTACACCAACAAGACCACGTTCAAAAAGTTCCATCGCCAAGTTGAGACCGGTCTGCCCACCAAGCGTGGGGAGAACAGCATCGGGCTTTTCACGTTCGATGATTTTCGCAATGACTTCCCATGTCAATGGTTCGATATAGGTACGATCGGCGAAATCGGGATCGGTCATGATGGTGGCCGGATTCGAGTTCGCCAAGATAACGCGGTAGCCCTCTTCCTTCAGCACTCGACAGGCTTGTGTTCCTGAATAGTCGAACTCACAAGCCTGACCAATCACAATCGGACCCGAACCGATAATCAAAATTGAATGGATATCAGTGCGCTTGGGCATTTCAGAGAGTTCCGTTCTGCATCAGTTGTGCAAATTGTTCAAAGAGATAACGACTGTCGTGCGGGCCAGGACCAGCCTCTGGGTGATACTGCACGCTGAATGCTGGCGCATCGAGAACACGCATACCTTCGTTGGTCTGATCGTTGAGGTTGAGGTGCGTCACTGCCACTCGCCCACCCAAACTTTCTGCGTCAACGCAGAAGTTGTGATTTTGACTGGTGATTTCGACGTGCCCCGACGCGAGATGTTGAACCGGATGATTTCCACCATGATGTCCGAATGGCAATTTGTAAGTTGCGCCGCCAAGAGCACGGCTCAACAATTGATGACCAAGACAAATGCCAAAGAGTGGAACGTGTCCGACAAGATCTCGAATTGCGTCAACCGCATATGGCACGGCGGCCGGGTCTCCTGGACCATTTGAGAGAAACACACCATGGGGTTGACGGGCCATGACTTCTGCGGCCGTCGTTGATGCAGGAACAATTTCAATCGTGGCGATTTCTGACAAGCAACGCAAAATTGTGGTTTTGATTCCGAAGTCGTAGGCGACAACTTTCAATGGACCACTTCCGAATGTGTACGGCTTGTCAGTCGTCACGGTAGCGACGAGGTCAAGGCCATCAGTTCCTTTTTCGGCACGAGCCGCGGCCAGCAATTCGTCGTGCGATGCAGTTCCGAAGGCGCCAGGCATGGCTCCCGTATCACGCAAGATTCGCGTGAGTCGACGAGTATCAATTCCGGCGATCCCGGCAACGCCACTCTTCTTCAGTAATTCATTCAGGCTTTGTTCGGCGCGAAAGTTGCTAGCACGGCGTGCCAAATCACGCACAATGATTCCTCGACAAAACGGCCGACGCGATTCATCATCAGCCGCAGTCGTTCCGTAATTACCAATATGGGGATAGGTAAACGTGATGATCTGACCCGCATAACTGGGATCGGTCACAACTTCTTGATAACCACTCAACACTGTATTGAAAACGACTTCTCCGGTCGAGATGCCACTTGACGCCTCGGCGCCAATGGCCTCGCCTTCAAACACACTGCCGTCAGCGAGAACGAGCGCCGCTTCACGAATTGCCATCATCATTCCTATTCTGCATAATTATGCACTTTAATGTATTTTTAGTAATTTGCCACATCATCGCTGAGCGACACCATCACGGACGACAACTTGCCCCGAAAAGACCGTGTGGCGAACTTTTCCCCGCACGGTGCGACCGTGATAGGGCGTGTTTTTGCTCTTACTGGCCACCGCTTCTCGATCGACCACCCATTCACACGTTGGATCAAAAATGGCCAAGTTGGCGGATTCGCCGACTGCGACCGGGCGACCGTGACGATCACCAACACCAGCGATACGCGCCGGTTTCCAACTGAGCGCCGCCACGACTGCCTGGGCATCCATCTTGAGTTCGGTCAACGACAGCGCCAGCGCTGTCTCGAGCCCGAGCATTCCCGGAGGAGCCTGGTCGAGGGGTTGTTCTTTCAAATGACTTGCGTGAGGAGCGTGGTCGGTGGCGATGGCATCGATGGTTCCGTCGCGCAAGCCTTCTTTGAGGGCGGCGATATCAGATGGAGTACGCAACGGCGGATTGACTTTGAACACCGGATCAAAACTTCGCAGAGCTTCATCAGTCAATGTGAAGTGATGCGGTGTGGCTTCGGCGGTGATCGGCAAACCTTCGGCCTTAGCGCGACGTACCATCTCGACGCTGCGTTCGGTGGACAAGTGCAAGAAGTGAATTCGTGAACCCGTGAGGCGCACGAGTTCAATATCGCGATGCACCATCAGTTCTTCGGCAATTGCTGGCCAACCTGGCAAACCAAGATGGCTGCAACAAGATCCTTCGTGCATGACTGCACCAACAGTCAAACTGCTGACTTCACAATGTTGTGCGAGCGTGATGTCAAGGTCGCGCGCGTATTCAAGTGCCCGTCGCATTAGGAGCGGATCTTGCACACCATTGCCATCATCAGTGAACAGTGTGACACCAGCGTCGCGAAGTTCGCTATATGGCGCCAACGCTTGCCCAGCCCGACCAACTGTGATGCATCCAGAAGGAAGTACTTCACAGAGTCCGGCCCGCACACCTTGGGCGCGAACAAAATCAACAACAATTCGAGAGTCTTGCGACGGTTCAGTATTTGGCATCGCAACAACCGCAGTGAAACCACCTAAGGCTGCGGCTCGACTACCTGTTTCAATAGTTTCTGACTCTTCACGACCTGGCTCACGGAAATGAACATGAAGGTCAACAAATCCAGGGGAAACAAAACAATTCGTTGCATCAAGATCAATATCGGCTTTAGGCAATTTTGATCCGGCGTCGACGATCTCGGTAATCACTCCGCCAGCAATATGGATATCGGCAAGCCGACCTTGGACGTCAGTGGTTTCATCAAGAATGCGACCACCGCGAATATTGATGAGTTGTAATTTTTTCATGACACGACTCCTGCTCCGGTTTCGGCTCCACCTAAGACATCAAATAGAACTGCCATTCGTACTGACACTCCATTGGCAACTTGCTGCGTAATCATGTTGTTCGGCATTGATGCGGGGTCGATCAACATCTCAACCCCACGATTCATCGGCCCAGGGTGCATGAGCAGTGCGTGCTCTGGCAACATTTTTGCCCGACGATCATCAAGGCCATAACGCGCCGAATACTCGCCTAGATGCGGAACCAAAGCCTCGCTCATTCGTTCGCGCTGCATGCGCAACATGTACAGCACATCTAGTTCGCCGATGACATCGTCAAGTGACGACGAAATTGCTACTGGCCAACCTTCAACCTCTGGTGGCAACAATGTTCGTGGCGCAACTAAAACCACTTTGGCACCAAGGGCCGTAAATGCTTGGATATCACTACGAGCGACTCGACTGTGGCGAATATCGCCAACGATTCCGATGGTCAGACCTTGCAAACAATCACTGCTTGGCGCACGTCCCAAAGTTGACATGATGGTGAAACTGTCGAGTAACGCTTGAGTGGGATGTTGATGCCATCCATCACCCGCGTTGATGATTGAAGCATCGGTCCATTCGCTCAGTTGCCAAGGAATACCGCTGGTTTTGTGGCGCACAATAAAAGCGGCAACTCCCATTGCGCTCACAGTTTCGATCGTGTCTTTCAGGCTTTCGCCCTTATTCACGCTTGACGTTGACACGCTAAAAGTCATCGTGTCGGCCGACAGACGTTTGGCCGCCGTTTCAAAACTGATGCGCGTGCGAGTTGAGTCTTCAAAGAACAAACTGACAACCGTGCGACCATTTAATGCAGGCACTTTTGGCACCGGACGCCGATTGACCTCGGCCATATGATTTGCCAAACCCAGAATTCGCACTATCCCATCAACGCCAAGTTCGGAGATACTGCGCAGGTGCTTCACGAGTTCACCTTCTTTAACAAGGTCACACCTTCGGGCGACACCAGCACGTCTTCATCACGGCCAGTCGGAAGGTTCTTGCCCACATAGTCGGGGCGAATGGGTAACTCGCGGTGACCTCGATCAATCATGACTGCGAGTTGTACCGACGACGGCCGACCATATTGATTGAGAGCATCAAGCGCCGCACGAACTGTTCGCCCCGTAAACAACACATCGTCGACAAGAACAACTTTTGATCCTGCGAGATCGACAGGAATGTCAGTCACCGTCACTGGCGTTACTGGGCGCAAACTGATGTCGTCGCGAAACAGCGAGACATCGAGTTTTCCGAGAGGAATCGACGGACTGGTTTCGCCTTCAATCTGGTTGATCGTGGAAACGAGTCGTTCAGCGAGCCAAACGCCACCCCTTTGCAAACCGACGATGACCACACCATCAAGACCACGATTGCGCTCAATGATTTCATGGGCAATTCGAGTAATCGCACGATTGACATCGGCTTGACCAAGTACTAAGACCTGATTGGGCACCAGAACCTGGTTCGGCGCAGTATTCAGATTTGTGTGAGGGCTGTTGCCCGACGCATCATTCATGTTGTCCTCCGTCTGAGCCTCACGGGACTCACTTCACGGTGAATTCAACTCTAGCAGTTCATTGGTCGTCGCGACAGCGCTTCAATACTTCTTCGAGGTCGGCGGGCAAAACAGAGGTGAACTCGAGGGGCTCGCCAGTTAAGGGGTGATCAAATACCAAACGACCAGCGTGCAAGAACGGACGACCGATCACCAGGGGCATTCGTGCTCCGCCATATTGCGGGTCACCGACAACCGAGTGACCCGTGGCTTGTAGGTGAACACGAATTTGATGGGTGCGGCCAGTCTCTAATTCACAGGCGACCAGGGCAACATCAGGTTCGAACATTGTTTCCAGAACTTCGTAATTCGTGCGTGCTGGCTTTCCGCTGGCGACGACGGCCATACACAACGGATTTCGCGGATCGCGTCCAATGGGTGCGTCAATCGTTCCAATAGGAGCAGCCGGATGACCCCAAACCAAAGCCGTGTAATGGCGCTTCACTTCACGCAACGACATCATCGCGACGAGTTCTTCGTACGCTTCTTGAGTTCGGGCGACGATCAATAGACCAGTTGTTCCGATATCAAGTCGATGGACGATGCCTGGACGATGTTCTTCGCCAACTCCGGCGATTTCGGGGAATAACGCCAAAAGACCGTTCACTAATGTCTTCTCGTTGTTTCCGGCACCAGGGTGTACAACGACTCCGGCTGCCTTGTCAATCACAATGATGTTGTCATCGGAGTACACAACATTAACGACAACGCTCGGATCGGGGCCGGGCGACTCTGGTTGGGGAATTTTTGAAAGATCAACCGCAACAATTTGTCCGACCTTGAGTCGTACTTTTCCGGTGGGCGCAACAACACCATCAAGCTCAACCGCACCGGCGGCAATCGTTGTCGTTGCATCGGCACGACTGATTTCAGCCATCAACGACACAATGCGATCGAGCCGTTCTCCTGCCAGAGAATCTGGTATTTCTTCAGTGATGATCTCAGACATGGTCGGCTTTCGGTTGGAACAGCAAATAACTCAATACAAGGAGACCCCCGCCAACATTGACGCAAATATCGGCAACGTTGAAAATAGGAAACCACTGGAAGTCAATGAAATCAACGACCTTGCCATGCAACCACGCGTCGCCACGAAAAAGTCGGTCGACGATGTTGCCCATGGCACCACCCACGAT
>CAMDER010000045.1 GCA_945896935.1 Bifidobacterium breve
TCTAATGCACTCGTCGGCTCATCGAGCAACATGATGGGGGCTTCTTGAGCGAGAGCACGCGCAATGACCAAACGTTGTCGCTCTCCACCCGACAAAGTCCCGAGACGTCGATCAGCGAATTCTTCAAGGTCGAGTCGTTCAATGACTCGGGCAACCATCATGCGATCGTGTTTGGATTCATTTCCGAAATATCCAACATACGGATTACGTCCGAGTAACACATATTCGGTTGCCGTCATATCGTCGGGCATTGATGGTGATTGAGGGACGTGAGCAACTAAGGCCGCGCGTCGACGAGCCGATCGAAGATTTAGAGGTGAACCATCAACCAAAATATTGCCCTCGTGTTTGACGAGACCAGCAGCCGAACGTAGTAACGATGATTTACCTGCTCCGTTCGGGCCAATCAAACACAACCATTCACCTGGTCGCACAGTGTCGGTGAATCCTTGGACCGCAACTGAAGGTCCGTACTTCACAGATACATCAACAAATGCCAGTGATGTCATCGCAATGCTCCTTGACGAGAACGTAAAACAATAATAAAAAATGGTGCCCCTAAAAATGCAGTGACCACTCCGATTGGGGTCTCTGCCGGATCGGACAAAATTCGACCAGGAATGTCCGCGATGATCAAAAATGCTGCACCCATAAGTACGGTCAGCGGCAATATTCGGCGATAACTCGATCCAGCGAGTAGCCGCACTAGATGTGGAACAACGATTCCAACAAAGCCGATGAGTCCACTCACACTCACAACAGCAGCCGTACCTAACGTTGCAGCAATCACAACGGTGAGACGAATTCGATCAACTCGTGCTCCAAGTGATTGCGCCTCATCATCGCCAACACGAAGTACATCGAGTAATCGACGATGCCACAACAAGACTCCGGTACTCACAATGACGTAGGGAAGAACTAAACGCACGTCGTGCCATGTTGCTGTTGATAGACGGCCAAGAATCCAGCTATACACCTGACGCACAACATCGGTGTTTTTCTGCAAAAGAAAAGTTTGCACCGCAGTCGCCAGCGAGGTCACTGCAACGCCAGCCAGAACGAGAGTCGCTGACGATTTAGCGGCACCGAAAGCCGCACCTACCGAATACGTAATCATGACTGCAATGAGCCCACCAGCAAACGCGGCTATCGGCAATGGATCAATCGGCCACGATGAACTGCTCACTCGGCCTGCAACAATGATGACCGTTGCTCCAAGACCTGCACCAGCCGCGACACCCAATAGATAGGGATCAACCAAAGGATTGCGGAAAACTCCTTGGTACGAAGCCCCTGCGATGGACAACATTGCACCGACGATGCCAGCCAAAACGACGCGTGGCATGCGGATTTGCCACAACACCGTGCTCTGCAACTCGGTCGCTCCAGTGTTGAAGTCAATGAAAGGTAAGTGATTCAGCAACTCTGCCGGCACTCTCCACCACACTGGCCCAGCTGGACCAATCATGGCTCCGAACAAGAACGCGACCGCCAACATGATGCACGCCACTGGCATCCACCATGATCTTTCGGAGTCGCGAACTTGTTCGGGCATCATGAGTTATCTCAGCCCTGGCTCGTCACATAGGCCGCGAGACCTGTCGCAACTGCCTGGACATAATCAACGAGACGCGGCCCCCAGCGTGAAGCGATGTCATCATCAAGAGCGACAATGTTTCCCGAAATGACGGCCGACAATCCCGACCAGCCCGGACGAGCGGCAACATTTTCAGCAGTCGCGCCACAACAATTCACATCTGCCAAGAAAATGACATTCGGGTCTTGACTCACAATGAACTCGGCCGAAAGTTGCGGATAATCAGTATCACCTTCGGTCGCGTCGGCAATATTGCGCATCCCAAAAAGTTCGTAGATTGATCCAATGAAGGTATTGCCCGTCACCGAGTAATAGGTGTCATCAAGTTCGTGGTAATAGGTAACGGGTGCTGCAGGTGCTTCGATTTCAGAAACGATTCCAGCAATTTCGTCTTGCATTTTTTGCGTCAGACTTTGCGCTTCATCGGCATGTCCGACGACTTTTCCGAGATCGTTGATCTGCTGATACGCCTCGTCAAGGTCGAGCGGTGCAGGGCTCACCCACGACGCGACACCAATCGCCGAAAGTTGTTCGGCCAATCCACTGAAGTCATCGCCAATCACGACAAGATCGGGCTCGAGCGCCGAGATCGCTTCAACATTGGGTTCGTACGCCGAGATTTCGGTTAAGACTGCTGCGGATTCTGCAGGGTAATTCGACATTGAATCAACTGCAACAACTTGGTCGCCAGCACCAACGGCAAACAGGATTTCTGTATGAGTCGGTGACAACGACACAATTCGTTGCGGTGCTCCACCATCAATTTCGACATCGACGTCAGTCGAGATCGGCGCTTCAGTTTCAACACCGGCCGTTGAATCAGTTTTGTCATTGCCACACGCCGCTAGCAGCGATGTCAGGGCGATGAATGACCCGATCAGGATACGACGCGTGGATTTACGTGTGGGCTTTATGGCACTTACTAGGTTCGCTTTCATTGAAGCTTCCTCCATTGCTTTGAGGAAGCAAGAGGAGTGCGAGGAAAGGATCAACCATTCCTGCGCGATCCGCCCTTGCCTCGAGGGTTGGTTATCGCATACAGATCAGGCGACCGGACTCGTTAGCCAAACTTTCGTTTGCTAAACCACCGTTGCGGGACAGTGCCGGAATCTCACCGGACTTCGCTGTTTTCTGTACGTGTCGGCTATTGCCGACAAAGGGAACCTAACACCCCTTGGTCTGTCATCAAAGTTTTCTTTACCTACGATCGACCAAATCAGCGATCCGGCGGATCCCCTCTTCAAGATCAGCGTCGC
Source organism: Bifidobacterium breve (assembly GCA_945896935.1). Classification (GTDB taxonomy): domain Bacteria; phylum Actinomycetota; class Acidimicrobiia; order Acidimicrobiales; family Ilumatobacteraceae; genus Casp-actino8. Next base: position 2,854 of record CAMDER010000045.1, read on the forward strand.
CAAGAGCGAATGAGAACCGTGCAAAACCAGCAGTTCCAAAAGCTTCACCAGGCACGATTGCCACTTTGGCTTCCGACAAAATAATGTCGGCCAGTTCCATGCTGTTGTTGGCGGTCTTGCCATTGAAGGTCTTACCCAAAAGCCCTCTGACATTCGGGTAGCAGTAGAACGCGCCTTCAGGTTCAAGACAAGTGATTCCGGGAATGTCATTCAGCAGGCGATGCATCGTGCGACCACGACGTTCGAATGCGTCGCGCATCATCGACACTGCAGTCAAGTCTCCAGCAACTGCCGCGAGCGCTGCTGCTTGCGCGACATTATTGACGTTTGATGTGGCGTGACTTTGGAAGTTGATCGAAGCCTTCATGACATCGGCGGGTCCGATCATCCAGCCAACGCGCCAACCAGTCATTGCGTAGGTCTTCGCAACACCGTTGACGATCACACACTGATTCGCCAACTCAGGAACAAGAGTCGGCATGCTCGTGAATTTGTGTTGTCCGTACGTGAGGTGCTCATAAATCTCGTCAGTGATCACCCAGATGCCGCGCGAAACTGCCCATTCGCCAATGGCCTTGACTTCTTCGGGCGGATACACCGAACCCGACGGGTTGTCTGGCGATACAAACAACAAAACTTTTGTGCGCTTCGTTAAAGCCTTTTCAAGTTGTTCAACAGTGACACGAAAACCAGTTTCTTCAGTGGTGTCAACGACAACGGGCACTCCTCCAGCCAAAGTGACTGCTTCGGGATAGGTCGTCCAATAGGGCGCGGGCACAATAACTTCATCGCCCGGATCACACAATGCCGCAAACGCAGTAAACACCGCATGCTTGCCACCATTGGTGACGAGAACCTGGTTCGCAGTTGTTTGAAAACCGCTATCGCGCATGGTTTTGACGGCGACGGCTTCGCGCAATTCGGGAAGACCAGCCGCTGGCGTGTAGCGATGCATCTTGGGGTCGCGACATGCCTTGACGGCGGCCTCGACAATGTGCTCGGGGGTTGGGAAGTCGGGTTCGCCAGCGCCGAAACCAATGACGTTTTCACCAGCCGCTTTAAGGGCCTTCGCCTTGGCGTCAACGGCCAATGTGGCTGATTCGGCGATGGCCGCGAGACGAGAAGATGTGCGCTTGCTTTGGGGTGACGAACTCATGCCTGCCATGCTAAGACAGTGAGCATTACTGACCCCCGATCAATTCGCATTTCTTCCAATCTTTTGCCAGCCGATGGTCGCTTCGGTTGTGGACCTTCGAAGGTTCGCCCCGAGCAGATGGCCGCTTTGGCTGCCGCTGGCCCCGCACTCATGGGCACGTCGCACCGCCAGGCACCCGTCAAAAATCTGGTGGGCTCAGTTCGATCTGGTTTGTCCCAATTGTTCGGTCTTCCCGATGACTGGGAGATCGTTCTTGGCAATGGTGGCTCAACCGTATTTTGGGACGTTGCAACATTCGGTTTGGTTGAAAACCGTTCTCAGCACTTGGTGTTTGGTGAGTTCTCATCGAAGTTTGCTGAAGCCGTTGCAGCAGCTCCGCATCTAGGAGACCCCACCGTCATCAAGACCGATCCAGGCACACATCCAGTCGCTTCGCTCGAGTCTGGAATCGACACTTACGCGTTCACACATAACGAAACATCTACTGGTGTGATGATGCCACTCGTGCGTCCCACTGGTGCCGACGATGCATTGGTCGTCGTCGACGCTACGTCGGCCGCTGGTGGACTGCTTTGGAATCCGGCTGAGGTCGATGTGTACTACTTCGCCCCACAAAAGTGTTTCGCATCTGATGGTGGCTTGTGGTTCGCTGCTTGTTCACCGCGAGCCATTGAGCGCATTGAAAAGATTTCGGCTTCAAAGCGCTGGAGTCCGGCTTCACTCGATCTCAAGATTGCGCTCGACAACAGCAAAGCGAATCAGACATACAACACTCCGGCACTTGGCACCGTGGTCATGCTTGATGCCCAAGTCAAATGGATGAATGAAATCGGCGGATTGAACGCCTGCAATGCTCGTTCGGCCAAATCTTCATCCATTTTGTATTCATGGGCCGAATCTCGCGAATGGGCAACCCCCTTTGTGAGCAACCCAGCACAGCGCTCGCAGGTTGTTGGAACCGTCGATATTGCTTCGCCGGCCGACGGAGGGGTAGATGCCAACGATATTTGTGCAGCATTACGGGCCAATGGAGTCGTCGATACCGACAGTTACCGCAAGCTTGGTCGCAACCAGTTACGAGTCGGCATGTTTCCCGCCATTGATCCCGAAGACGTTCAGGCGTTAACAGCCTGCATTGACGTTGTGGTTGAGGCATTGCGCGGGTGAGACTCTAGGAATGGAAGTCGCCGATGTCTTGATATGGGAGGGCTTGTCAGCTCCGCTGCGCCGACCCGTCATGGTGTTGGCTCTCACCGGCTGGTTTGATGCCGCTGGTGTTGCAACTGCAGCAATTGAACACCTCGTTCAACACAATGCCGCCGAAGTTGTTGCATCAATTGATTGCGACCCGTTTTACGACTTCACGCAAATTCGACCCGAGGTTCGCCTTGATGAAAACGACGAGCGAATCATTGAGTGGCCCACCAACGAAATCATTGCGCTGAGGTTCCCCGAGTTCTCACGCGACATCGTCGTGATGTCTGGTGTCGAGCCCCATATTCGTTGGCACACATTTGTGCGATGTGTTGTTGCCGCATACTCACGGCTTGGATGTGAGGCAATTGTGACTGTTGGTGCGTCTGCCGACACGGTTCCACATACGCGTACGCCGTTTGTCGTTGGCAGCACGGTCGATCCACAATTAGCTCGCACCCTTGGACTCTCGAGTCCGTCGTATCAAGGAATCACTGGTGTGGTTGGTGTGATGCAGACCGAATTTGAACGCGAAGAGTTGCCGGCGATTTCTCTACGAGTTGGGGTCCCCCACTATTTGGGAAATGCCGAACATCCACAAGCATCAGCCGCATTGTTGCGCCAACTTGAACATGTTTTGGGCGTGCCGACGCGACACGGCGAATTAGAAGAAGAGATGGAACGCTGGAGATCACTTCATGATGACGCAGTCTCTGAAGACGATCGAGCGTTGCGATATGTGCAGATGCTTGAACTTGAGTTTGATCGGCGCGCCGAAGAGTTGATCCCCTCGGGCGACGATTTGGCGGCCGAGTTCCAAAAGTTCCTCGACGACAACCGCCCCGACTAACCAACCAACCCCATTTTCCGCCACTTTGGAATATGGCTGCCGCTGGGCGGCAACTAAATTCCAAAGTGGCGGAAAATGGGCAGTTAGTTACTTGGCAGCGGCGGCGGCGAAACCGAGTGCGAGGTCGGCCAGGATGTCGTTGATCGACTCAAGTCCCACGCTCAAACGCACGAGGCCCGGATTCACACCCGAAGCAACCTGCTCCTCGGCGGTCAACTGACTGTGTGTCGTTGTCGACGGCTGAATCACCAAACTGCGCACGTCACCGATGTTGGCAACATGGCTGTGCAACTGCAGACCAGCCACAAACTTTTCGCCGGCTTCACGGCCACCCTTGATGTTGAACGCCAGCACCGAACCGTAGCCACGGCCACCGAAGTACTTCTTGGCACGATCGTGCCACGGGCTACTTGTCAAGCCGGCGTAGTTCACGCTCTCGACTTGCGGGTGCTTGTCCAAGAACTCGCCAACGGTGTGAGCATTACTCCAGTGACGCTCCATGCGCAACGACAAGGTTTCGAGACCCTGTAACAACAAGAATGCATTGAACGGCGACACGGCCATACCGAGGTCACGCAGCAACTGCACGCGAGCCTTCAAGATGTACGAACCAGCACCAAGTGCGGGCCAATACGCCAAGCCGTGGTAGCTGGGATCGGGCTCGGTGAAACTTGGGAAACGACCCGAAGCCGAGAAGTCAAACTTTCCACCGTCGGTGATTGAACCGGCAACTGAAGTTCCGTGTCCACCAACAAACTTGGTGAGTGACTGCACAACAATGTCGGCACCCCACTCGAGCGGACGAATGCCGTAAGCGGTCGGGACAGTGTTGTCGACGATCAACGGCACGCCAGCTTCGTGGGCAACCTTTGAGACACCTTCGATGTCAAACACGTCATTGCGCGGGTTGGCCAACACTTCACCATAGAACGCCTTGGTGTTCGGACGAACTGCGGCCTTCCACTGTGCAAGATCGTGCGGATCATCAACAAACGAAACTGCAATGCCCATCTTGGGAAGGGTGTAGTGCAACAAGTTGTACGTACCGCCGTACAACGACGGTGAGGCAACGATGTGATCGCCAGCTTCGGCCAAAGTAAGAATCGCCAATGTTTCGGCGGCCTGGCCCGAACTCACAACCAATGTTCCGGGCAAACCAATGGCAGTCGTGACGCCACCTTCGAGCGAGTTCACGCGTGACTCAACGGCCAATTGCGTTGGGTTCATAATGCGGGTGTAGATGTTTCCCACTTCGGCAAGGGCAAAAAGATTCGCCGCATGCTGTGCGTCACGGAATTCGTAACTGGTGGTCTGGTAAATCGGGACGGCGCGAGCGCCAGTCGTCGGATCGGGTTCTCCACCGATGTGAATTTGACGGGTTTCAAAACCCCACTCTGCTGCAGACATAGTCGTGCCCTCCTGGTTAGTAACTCAGGAGGGCACGCTAACGGTCAATTCCCGACCTAACAAGTCGGATTTAGATTTTTACTAAATTTTTGGCTCAACCGCCTGAGGCCATTTTCATGGAAGCCTCACGGCTCGAGAACGGCTCAACCGCCTGAGGCTTCGCTGACCTTCTGCTTTCCAGCCGAAATCCACGGCATCATCGAGCGCAGGTTCTTCCCGACTGTCTCGATCTGGTGGTCGGCTCCGGCCTTGCGCAAAGCATTGAAGTTGTTGCGTCCGCTTTCGCTCTCGGCAATCCATTCCTTGGCAAACTTGCCAGACTGAATTTCCTTGAGGATCTTCTGCATCATCTTCTTGGTCGCCGGGGTCACGATGCGTGGTCCACGGGTCACGTCGCCGTACTCAGCGGTGTCACTGATGCTGTAACGCATTCCAGCAATGCCCTCTTCGTACATCAGGTCAACAATGAGCTTCACTTCGTGCAAGCACTCGAAGTACGCCATCTCGGGCTGGTAGCCAGCTTCGACGAGCGTTTCGAATCCGGCCTGCACCAATGAGGTGAGTCCGCCACACAACACGACCTGCTCACCGAACAAGTCGGTTTCGGTCTCTTCGCTGAATGAGGTTTCGATGATGCCGGCGCGGCCGCCACCAATGGCCGATGCGTATGACAACGCAACGCTCTTGGCATTGCCAGTTGCGTCTTGTTCAACCGCGATCAAGCACGGAACTCCGCCACCTTCGGTGTACGTACGACGCACCAAGTGACCAGGACCCTTCGGGGCGATCATGATGATGTCGACGCCCTTTGGCGGACGAATGCGCTTGAAACGAATGTTGAAGCCGTGAGCGAATGCCAACGCTTTACCAGCCTTCATATAACGCTTGATATCAGCGTCGTATGTGGCCTTCTGCTCGGTGTCAGGCATGGTGAGCATGATGACGTCAGCCCACTTGGCTGCGTCGGGGATGCTCTTCACCGTGAGACCAGCGGCCTCGGCCTTGGCTGCTGACGAGGAACCCTCGCGCAGACCGACCACTACGGGCACTCCACTCTCTTTTAAGTTCAGAGCGTGAGCGTGTCCCTGTGATCCGTAACCGATGATCGCAACCTTGCGGTTCTTGATAATCGATACGTCACAGTCACCGTCGTAATACAACTTTGCTGCCATGGTTCAACTTGCCTTTCCATTTTTGAGAGGACGCGTACGCGCCTCTTTGTCGAGTTTCGGAAGCGCCACGCGGCCAGTCCGTTGAAGTTCAACAATCCCGTAACCACGAAGAAGTTCCTCGAAGTCATCAAGTTTGTCGGGACTTCCCTCCAAAGACACCGTTATGGCCTCAGTTCCTACAGCCAAAATTTTGCCTTCGAAGATATTTGTCAGTTCAACGACCGGCCCGCGGTCCTCTGAGGCCACCCGAACGGTGGCCATCATGAGTTCGCGCTCAACCGAGCGGCGGGGGTCGAGTTCGCTGATTTTGACGACGTCGATGAGCTTGAACAGCTGCTTCACAATCTGCTCGAGCGGGGAAGACTCGACATCAACCACGATTGTGATCCGTGAAAAATCGGGATCTTCGGTCGGGGCAACGGCCAAACTGAAAATGTTGTACCCACGTCGAGCGAACAGACTAGAAACACGAGCCAAGACTCCGGCGCGGTTTTGTACAAGCACCGACAAGATGTGATGCGACGGCGTTGATGAAGTGTTCGGTGTCATGCTCATCGCAAGAACTCCCTTCGATCATTTTGATTCGGGTGCAAGAGAACATCGTCGTTACCAGCGCCAGCAGGGACCATCGGGAAAACCTTTTCGCCGGCGTCAACGCGGAACTCGACAACAACTGAACGATCATTAATGCTGTTAGCCAAAGCAATCGCGGGTTCAACTTCTTCGGGACTCTCAACGCGAATGCCGACGCAACCCATCGCTTCTGCCCACTTCACAAAGTCGGGTAGTTCTGGCGACAAGTACACCTCGCTGTAGCGCTCGTCATAGAACATTTCTTGCCACTGACGAACCATGCCGAGATACGAGTTGTTCATAACCGCAACCTTGATCGGAATTCGTTCAACACTTGCAGTCACGAGTTCTTGTGCAGTCATCTGGAAACAACCGTCACCATCAACGGCCCACACTGTGCGATCGGGTCGTGCAACTTTGGCACCGATGGCTGCCGGAATAGAGAAGCCCATTGTTCCGAGCCCACCAGAGTTGACCCAGGTGTACGGCTCTTCAAACTTCCAGAACTGCGAAGAGAACATTTGGTGCTGACCAACGCCTGAACACAAGATGGTTCCGGCCGGAGCCAATTCGTGCAGTTTTTCTAAGCAAAACTGCGGTTTCAGCGCTTCGCCTGGATCACTGGGCGAATAGTACAAGGGGAACTGTTCTTGCCATCCGCTGACGCGACTCTTCCATGCCGAAATGTCGGCTTGGACTTCGCCATTAGCCAACATTTCTTTGATTGTCTTCACGAGCTCTTCAATCACCAGGCGACAGTCGCCAACGATCGGAACATCGGGACGACGAACCTTGCCTTGTTCGGCCGGGTCGATGTCGACGTGAATGATCTTGGCATCAGGAGCAAATGTGCTGACCTTGCCAGTGATGCGGTCGTCAAAACGTGCACCAAGGTTGATCAACAAATCGCTCTTTTGCATTGCAGTGATTGCAGTTGCGTTGCCGTGCATACCTGGCATGCCAAGGCACAACGGGTGACTGTCGGGGAATGCACCACGCGCCATCAACGTTGTCACGACTGGAGTGTTAATTAGTTCTGCAAGTTCGCGCAACGTATCTGCGGCACGTGCTTTCAACACGCCACCACCGACATAGAGAACCGGCTGCTTCGAATCGAGAATGAGTCGCGCCGCTTCTTTGATCATGCGCGAATGACCCTTGGTGTTGGGCTTGTACCCGGGAAGACTTTCAAGAACTTCTTCGTCGGTCGGCCAGTACCACGTCATCATGTTTTGCAGACAGTCCTTCGGGACGTCAATCAAAACCGGACCAGGGCGACCAGTCGTTGCGATATGAAAAGCCTGACGAACAATCAAGGGAATCTCATCGGCCGACATAACCAGTTCGTTGTGCTTGGTGACGCTGCGCGTAATACCAACGGTGTCGCACTCTTGGAAGGCATCGGTTCCAATGGCCGATGTCGGAACTTGGCCCGTGATGCAGATCATCGGAATCGAGTCCATGTAGGCATCACACAGTGGGGTCACCATGTTGGTTGCGGCGGGACCAGAAGTCACCAAAGCAACGCCGGGTCGACCAGTCACGTGGGCATAGCCCTCAGCCATATGTCCAGCACCCTGTTCGTGGCGCACGAGGATATGGCGAATGTGGCTGTCGAGCAGCGGATCGTAGGCCGGAAGAATGCATCCACCCGGCAAACCAAAGATGGTGTCAACGTTTTCCAGCTCGAGAGCCCGAATCAGCGCTTGAGCACCAGTGATCTGTTCTGTCATGTCGGTTCCTATGTCTTGTAGGTTCGAGTCCCGAAAACGAAATGGCCCCCCATCTGGGAGGCCGTACGACGCATTCGAGTGATCGAATGCGTCAGATGATTACTACTACGAGCGCGAACGAGGCAGCTAAAACCGAGGTCTTAGGAGTCAGGTTGGCGTTCATTGCTTCCAAGTGTGCCATCTCGGCCCTAATAACGACAACCTTTG
>CAMDER010000046.1 GCA_945896935.1 Bifidobacterium breve
AATGCCGATGCACCCAAGCATGAGGGAATCAGTTTCTTTTTACTCGACATGAGTTTGCCCGGAATTGAAATTCGACCGCTCAAACAAATGACTGGCGAAGCCGAATTTGATGAAGTCTTCTTTACCGATGTTGAGATGCCCGCCGAAGCCTTACTTGGACCACTTCATGGTGGCTGGGGCGTCGGCATGGCGGTCCTCACTTCTGAGCGTGGCCACATCGGAACAAGTGTCATATCTCTCGAACGACGACTTGATTCAATTTCCCGACTCGCCGCGGGACGCGAACTGTCACCAACTGAGCGGCAAGAGATCGCCAAGTTGTTGTCAAAAGGAATGGCCTACAAAGCCATGGCCCAGCGTCAAGGACCCGTGGCGTCCACTGCCGCGTCGCTGATGAAACTTGGCATCACCGAGATGATGTTTGAAACTTCAATGTTGCGCTCAAACATTTCGGGCATGGATTCTTTGCTTGAAGGTCCAGAGGCATTCGGAGTGCTTTCGGCACCTGGCGGGCGAATCGCCGGCGGAACGAGTCAGGTTCAGCGAAATATCATTGGCGAACGCTTACTAGGCCTCCCGCGCGAACCATCGGTTAAAAAACCGGAAAATAAGTGATCGTTCGGACAGTGAACCATGAATGAGAATTCGACAAAAGACCAGCAACAGGGCAACAACTCGCGAGATATTCCTTGGGGATTCCTGAGTTTTGCGGTTCTCATGGCAGTTGTCGCCATCTTCGTCCTGCAGAACCGGGACAGAATGCCCGTAAACTTCCTTTTCTTCGAAATCAACAGTCGGCAGTGGGTCAACCTCAGCATCGCCGTTGCGTTCGGCGTAGGTCTTGATCGGTTGTTTATCGGTTGGAGGAAGCGTCGCCGCCACGACGACTGAGTCTCACTTTCGAGAAATAGTGAGAACCTCAACGTGAAAGTCGCATCTACTAACGGCGTCAAAGTCGAAATGTACGACATGGGTGGCGCTGGCCCCAACATGTTGCTTTCGCACGCCAACGGATTTCATGGTCTGTGCTGGAAGCCAGTAGCCGACAACCTGATCAAGCGTTTTCATTGCTACTCATTCGATCATCGCGGTCACGGCGACACGAAGGCACCCAAGGACTGGGCTGTCGCGTGGGCTGGTTATGGCGCCGACGCTGCCGCTTGCGCGAAGTCGATTACTGAACCAGGTGGCATTATCGGCGTCGGTCATTCAATGGGCGGCGCAACCCTTCTCATTGCAGCCATCAAAAATCCAGGTCTCTTTCGCGGATTATTGTTGTACGAACCAATCGTGAAACCTGATGATGTCCGCATGCCCGCCAATCGTCCAAACAACTTGGCTGAAGGTGCCGCTCGTCGCAAGAAGAGCTTTAAATCATTCGAAGAAGCCATCGCCAATTATTCAGACAAAATGCCGATGACTCACTTCACTCCCGAAGCATTAGAGGCTTATGTGCGTGGTGGTTTCACTCAAGCCGCAGATGGAACGGTTCATCTCAAGTGTGATCCAGCACTTGAGTCAGAGAATTTCCGCAATCCCGAAATTCCAAATCTTTGGAAGAAGTTGCCCGAACTTGATATTCCGGTGTGGGTCTTGAGTGGACATCCCGAACCATTCCAGCCTTCAGGATTCGCTGAAGCTATTGCCGATCGCCTCCCCCAGGGCAATCACATTGAATACAGCGACCTCGATCACTTTGGTCCTTTTGTTGATCCCTCGCGTGTTGCACGCATTATTGACACATTTGCCGACACCCTGGAACCCTGATGTCCGAAAGCGCCCAGGAACCTACTCCAGGTGCCGGAATCTTCGGACCCTCAGTTGATGCATTCGACGAGCGCGTCGACCAACTCCTCGAAATCGTGCGCTCATCAAAGACCGCTGGTCGAGTGTTCTTAGCCGCAAGTCGTTTAGGTGACTTCAGCGTGGTGTGGCATCTCATCGCAGTTTCACGGGCGATGACTGGTCGTAAGCGCGCCTCACAGGCGCTAGCAATCGCCGCCCTACTTGGTGCTGAATCTTTGATCGTCAATCAAGGAGTCAAACGACTTTTTAAACGAGATCGCCCAACGTCGAGTGGTGATGATCGCTTCGAAGTCCGCACACCTTCAACGAGCAGTTTCCCGAGCGGACACGCCAGTGCCGCCGCTTTCGCTGCCGTAGTGCTGACAACTTTAGACGGAAAGAAATCAGCTCCTTTGTGGTTCGGTATTGCCGCCATTGTTGGCACAAGTCGAGCGTTCGTACGCATTCATCACGCGTCTGATGTCATTGGTGGAGCATTTGTCGGACTCGTCCTTGGGCTCGCAGTTCGTCCCATTGTCAAACTGATGAGATAACTCAACTACGAGGCGATTCGTACTTCAATCCTTGCTGTCGTCACAGAATTATTAGTTTTTAATTGCTTCACGCTGATATTGACTTTTCCACCAGACCACGATTCACCACTTTGAAGGTCGGCATCTAGAACTGTCTGCCGACGCTCAAATCCGGTCTCCCCTGCGCTTTCAATCTGGTGGATGACGACACGATCATCAAGTAGATGCCGGTTATCTCCAGATGCCTGAAGCAATTCAACGGAGACAACTGTGGAATTATCCAGCGGAACAAGCACTAAGCGCAAGCCATCAACTGCAAGATCAGTACTGGTCGCCACAAGATCAAAAGACGTTGTTCCATTTTCAAGAAGTGCAACGTTGTTGTCATTTAGCCAATGCGAAAGATACAAATTGATACCCAATGGCCCTGGAGCATTGCGTATATCCACATTGACATCTCGAGGCGCCGCACTATTACTCATCACATCGATGTCACTGTCGTAGACACCGTTACCGAAGTTGTCAACTGACGTACTGCTGTGTGGCCAATCAAGTGCATGCCCCATTTCGTGTTCAACTAAATCCAACGGCGGATTTCCTGTCCAAAATGGCATAAAATCTGCGGCTCCGATATACACCGCTCGGCGAGTTGCTTGCGCTGAACAATTCTTTTCACATGGCGAACCAGGCCGACCCCATCCACCAACTGCTGATTCAGAATGTTGGGCATTAGCAATCACCATCACACCGCGTGTCGTGGGTGAAGCCTGATCTAAGGCACGCTCGACACACAGATCAGATTTCTCTTCAGCGCTGATCGAAACGCCATTGACAGCGGTGAAATTTGGTTGATATTGACCGTGCGACCAACGAGAGAAATAGGCGATAACTGGATCAAGTTTGGCCACGATGTCGCCACTTGACAGATTGAGGCGAACGTCGTTTGAATCAAAAATTGGGTCGGTTGTATCTTGTGGAATTTGGCAAACAACCACTTCCCACGGGTCTGAACCAAGTGCAATGTCACCAAACTGCGCCTCGGTCTGGACCATCGTGTTCAAGGCTTCGGAAACAAAAATGCCCGTGACCTGCTGTTCGCGACCACAACCGGTGATCGTCGCAACCGTCAGCGCCACCGCGAACATTGACCCAAATAATTTCATCGCCCAATAACCGTAGCCCGACCGTTATGGATCAGGACTCATGATGAAAAATCGTCATCACCAAAGAAGACGAAAAAGAATCAAGTTGCCGAAGAATCAGCCACGCATTGCGGTGGTCAACAAGTTGCGAACATCAAGCAACATGTCACTGACTTCGCCAGTTGACACCAATTCGCGCTTGATCAAGTCGGACAATGCCGTGTCAATGATCGAGAGAGCCTCGTTAATGACGTCGGCGGAGACAACTTTGATGACATTGATTTCAAGTTCGGTCATCACATCGGCTACCTGCGTATCGCTCATTGAATGCTCCTCTGGTTATGGAATGTCAGAAAATCGTTCGGCTTGAACAACTTGCTACTGAGAAAGTAACGCATAGAACGAGCCAATATGTGCATCGTATCTCAGTCTTTTTTCTGCACATGGTCAGACAAGGCGTCGTCGGGCACAGCACCTAGCCCCTACGATCTACATATGGAATTCCATGGAGCCGGAACAGTCGTCACGGGTGCATCTGGAGGCATCGGAGAGGCCCTCGCACGGCGTTTCCATCTTCTGGGAGCATTTGTTGTGGTCTCAGATGTCGTGGAGGCCGGAATCACCGCTTTGGCCGCTGAACTCAATGCCAAACGCCCAAATTCGGCGTTGGCTGTCACTGCCGACGTTTCCACCGAAAGTGGCAATCAGCAACTAGTGGCAACTTCCCGACAATTCTTATCGCAAGATGGCAGAAACGGAATTGACTTATTTTTCGCCAACGCTGGTGTTGGGAACGGCACCTTGATTGAAACAACTTCAGAGTCCGACTGGAATTTGGCGTTCAATGTCAATGTTCACGCCCACCGTTGGGCCGCAAAATATCTGATTGAAGATTGGCTCACATCTGGTCGTGGATATTTCTGTTCAACAGCATCGGCAGCTGGACTTCTTAGCCAAATTGGCTCGATGCCTTACTCAATGACAAAAAGTGCAGCGGTCGCTTTCGCCGAATCAATGGCAATCACGTATGGTGATCGCGGCATTCGTGTCAGTTGCTTGTGCCCGCAAGGTGTCAACACCAACATGTTGCGCCAAGGCGATACTCCTGGAGCCGGAATTGCGAGCGATGTCGTTCGTTCAGCGGGCGATGTCCTTGAACCTGATGAAGTTGCAATTGTTGTTTCTGATGCCATCGAACAAGAAAAGTTCCTCATTCTTCCTCATCCACAAGTTGCCGAATTCGAACAACGCAAGGCTGCCGATCGTGATCGTTGGCTGTCGGGTATGCGCAAACTCCAAGCTCGGGTTTACGGAAAAGGTTAAGAATGCCACCTAAGGCCATTGCCCCGCGCTCTGCGTCGGCCAAAGCTGCCGCCGAAAAATTCTCGGTTGACCAGGCGGCGGTCTTGCACAGCATCGGCCTGACTGCGGGCGAAGAGGTGCGATTTCGCCGAGCCGATCGGGGCCGCTGGCAAACCGGACGGATCGCGTATGTTGAACGCGACGGCAGCATCACGGTCCACGATGCTCACGGCGCTGCACGCTCGTTACGCCCCGAACACCTCGAGGTCAAACGCCCTGGCAAACGTAAGAAATTGACGTGGCAAGCGGTGACCGATGTGGCGGTCACCTGGGAGCAATTAACTCTGTTCTAAACGACTACGGTGGGCGCATGGGCGTACGACTTGATCCTTCCGACGAATACATGCATGAACTCGGTCCCGAATCGAACTTCAACGAAAGCATGTACATCAACTGTTTTGATCCAGTGAACAAAGTTGGTGGCTGGTTCCGTATGGGCAACCGCGCCAATGAGGGCACGGCCGAAATGACCGTGTGCATTTACTTACCCGACGGCTCGGTTGCATTCATGTTCAAGCGACCAGCGATTGAAAACAACAATCAACTTGATGCCGGTGGCCTCACCTGGACCATGGTCAAGCCGTTTGAAGAACTCAAAATTGATTTCGTTGGCAAAGTTGTCGTTCTTGCCGAACCCGAGCAAATGGTCGATCCAAAGACTGCGTTCAAAAACAATCCGTACTCAGAATGCGAAGCGCATATCACGTTCACCGGACAAGGTCGCTCGAGCATGTTTGGTGGCGAACCCGACACACCTCACGAAGCTCCCGGCGAAGAATTTGCGAGAGGTCATTACGAGCAACTCATTCAAGCCCACGGAACAATTCGTGTCGGCGATCAAGAATGGGAAATCAAAGGCTTCGGATTACGTGACCACTCATGGGGTCCGCGCTACTGGCAAGCACCGTGGTACTACCGCTGGCTCACTGCCAACTTCGATGAGAACTTGGGCTTCATGCTGTCGCGAGTCGCCAAAAAAGAAGGTCCCGGAACCCGTGGCGGATTCGTTTGGGAAGACGGACAGATGCACTACTGCGACCACGCCGAAATCTCCACCGTTTTCCAGGGTGACGATACGTACCACGACAAGATTGAAGCAGTACTGAAGTCGAGTCGCAGCGATCGTGAATGGCGTTTCACTGGTGACGTGATGAGTTTGATCCCGTTGCGTAATCGCCGCCAGACTCCGGATGGCGAATGGTTAACCACGCGTATTAGTGAAGGTATGACGCAGTGGACCATGGTGAGTGATGAGCACAAGGGCAAAGTCGGGTACGGCTTATCTGAGTACCTAGACCAGATCATCGACAACACCCCGGTCGGTACCGCCGAATAACTTGTTGGGCGCCCAATGGGGTGGGTTAGGGGGCGAGAGCGGCGAGCAGTTGTCGCAATTCGCTCTCGGCCATATCAACCGCTTCGCCGTACAACTTCACTTTGGGTTCGGTCCCGCTCGGTCGAATTTGTAAGCGCACTCCCCGACCGCCAACTTCGTCAAGCCATACCCGTAACAGATTGGCTTCGGGAAAATCTTCAACTCCAGCGACGCGACGACCACCAATCATTTCAGGCGGATGAGCTCGTAGTTGCTCGACGACCGCTGCACCCTCGCTCGGACTCATCTTGATACTCATCTCGGTAGTCACGTGATGTCCGTACTCAGTGGCGATCTCATCTAATCGATCTTGCAATGTCACACCGTCACGCTTTGCTAACGCAACAATTTCAGTCATCACCAAGGCCGCAGAAATTCCGTCTTTATCAAGCGGGCGGTCCGCAACTAAATATCCCAACGCTTGCTCGTAGGCGAAAACCAAACGCTTATTCGGATGTCGCACGACCGCATCGGCGATCCATTTGAATCCAGTGAAAGTTTCGGCGAAAGCCACTCCATGCTGGCGGGCCATTTTCCCAAGCAACGACGAAGACACCAGTGTCGTGACCACCAATCGGTCATCGCCTTTCGTATGGCGCAATATGTGATCGCCCAACAACCAGCCAATTTCGTCGCCCCGCAACAGTCGCCATTCCCTAGAAGCATCACTGCCTACCGGAATCGCAACTCCCAACCGATCGGCATCAGGGTCATTGGCCAACGCAACATCGGCTCCAATTTTCTGGGCGAGTTCAATCACCAAGTCCATCGCACCTGGTTCTTCAGGGTTCGGAAATGAAACAGTCGGGAATGAACCATCTGGTACTTGTTGTGCCTCGACCACGGTTGGGACAGCAAACCCAACTGCAGTAAACGCCTTCATCAACGTGTCGCCACCAACACCATGCATCGCGGAGTACGCGACTTTGACGGAGGGAAGATTACGAGACAGCCGCACCGATGGAAGCCAATTCACATAATCCTCAACACACTCGATTCCCAGTACCTGAATCAAAGGCGAATCTTCGGGCGCTAGTTCGATGAGCGTCGGATCAAAACTTTCAATCGCATCCGAAATAAGCGCGTCGTGCGGCGGAACAATCTGAGCACCCGAACCTAGATACACCTTGTAACCGTTGTCTTGAGGTGGGTTATGACTTGCTGTCACCATGACACCAGCCGCAACACCAAGCCGGGTGATATTCCATGCAAGAACTGGAGTCGGAATGACTTGTGGCAACAACATTGCTTTCATTCCCCGTGCTGCCGCAACTCGCGCAGTATCAAGTGCGAACACATCACTCTTTCGTCGCGCATCAAAACCAATCAAAATTCCGGCTTCTGCAGAACCTTCAACAGTACGGAGCAAGTAATCAACGAGTCCGGCTGCTGCTTGCCGAACGACCAAACGATTCATCCGCAACGGGCCTGCTCCAACTTTGGCACGAAGACCCGCAGTGCCAAACATCAAACGACCGGCGAATCGTTCATCTAATTCTTCAACTGAACCATCTTCATCTGAACCTTTAATGAGTTCAATCAGTTCGCGACGGATGTCTTCGTCGGGTTCGGCCTGTAACCAGTTCTCTGCGATGTCACGACTCGAGTCACGACTCATCATGTGTCCTTAGAACTTTGGTAACAGAGTATGCAACTCAACAAGCGGTCGCGGACCAACGTGCGAAATCACTTCACCTGCCGCAATGGAGCCAAGGATGCCACATTCTTTGAGTGAGTACCCGTTCGTATAGCCAAACAAGAAGCCCGAGGCGTACAAATCTCCTGCGCCGGTCGTATCAAGCACATGAGGCACATCTTCGGCTGGCACATCGATGATTTCTTCACGAGTGATGATTGACGCTCCGCGGGGACCGCGTGTAATAACGGCCAACGAACTGTCGCGACGAACTGCTGCAACTGCCGCCTCAAAAGTGTCAATTTGATAGAGCGACAAAAGCTCATCTTCGTTACCGAACAAGATGTCCACTTCGTCAGCGACTAAAGCGCGGAAATCGTCTCGGTGACGATCAACGCAAAAACTGTCCGACAAGCTCAACGACACTTCACGACCAGCATCGTGAGCGGCACGAGCAGCCTTACGAAACGCCGCCTTGGCGTCATCGCGGTCGAAGAGATAGCCCTCCATATAGAGAACTTTTCCAGACGCAACCACCGAGACATCAACGTCGCTTGGTTCCATGAAAGATGAAACTCCCAAAAAGGTATTCATAGTTCGTTGTGCATCTGGTGTCACAACAATGATGCAGCGACCAGTTGGAATTCCATCAAGATGATGTCCTGGGCTGAAGTGCACGCCCACGGCCAGCAAGTCATGCCCAAAAACGTCACCCAAATCATCGTGGCTCACCTTGCCGATATAGGCAGCCTTGCCACCAAAACTTGCGACTCCACAAACGGTGTTGGCAGCCGAACCGCCACTCATCTCCACGGCCGTACCCAACGCTTTGTACAGATGCAGCGCCCGATCGGTATCAACGAGGGTCATCGAACCCTTCACCAGAGATTGTTGATGAATAAAATCATCATCAGCATGAGCAATGACATCAACAAGAGCGTTGCCAATTCCTACAACGTCGTAAATCGGTCCAGAGATTGGCTGTGATGACACGAGCCATAACGCTAGTCCCTAGAGACCCACTGAACAGGTTTCGCAAGTTCGGCATGGCAGCCAAGACAGCCACGGCAGTACGCTCGGTCCGTGACTTCTTCGCAAATTGATTCGCCCTCCGATCGCAGCCAACTTGATCCGTTCCGTCTCCCCCGACACATCATTCCGAGCCGTTACGACCTCACGCTTGAGCCCCATCTGAATGACGCCACCTTTGATGGTCAAGCCGTTATCACTGTTGACGTATTAGTCACTACCCGCTTCATCGTTCTCAATTCGATCGAACTCGACATCAAGTCCGTCTTCGTTGATGGCCAACCAGCGCCCTTCAGCCTCGATGAAGAATCTGAACGGCTTTTCATCGGACTTATTGAAGAACTACAGCCCGGCACAGCCATGATTGACATCGTCTTCTCTGGCATCTTGAACGACAAACTTCGCGGTTTTTATCGCAGTACCTATGTCGACGAACACGGCCAGCAACAAGTCGTTGCTGCAACTCAGATGCAATCAACCGACTGTCGCCGCGCATTCCCGTGTTTTGACGAACCCGATTTCAAAGCGGTCTTCGCCACAACGCTCATCGCTTCCCCCGACCACTTAGCCATCAGTAACGGGCCAGAAATCTCCCGACTGAAAATCAACCGCGAAGATGGCGACAAGGTCGCAGTCACATTTGCCGACACCATGCCAATGAGCACCTACTTGGTTGCATTCGTGGTGGGCAAGCTTGAAGCAACCGAGCCCGTCGACGTTGACGGAGTTCCACTGCGAATTGTGCACACCCCTGGCAAAGGTCACCTGACAAGTTTTGGGCTTGACGTCGGGGCGAAAAGCCTGCGCTGGTTCGTTAACTATTACGGCATCCCCTACCCCGATGCCAAAATCGACATGGTTGCACTTCCCGATTTCGCGGCGGGTGCGATGGAAAATGTGGGCTGTATCACCTACCGCGAAAGCCTTTTACTAGTTGATCCAAAAACCAGCACTCAGGCCGATCAACAAAACGTTGCTGATGTTGTGAGCCACGAACTTGCCCACATGTGGTTCGGTGACCTCGTCACCATGAAATGGTGGAACGGCATTTGGCTCAACGAGGCTTTCGCCACCTTCATGGAAGTAGCTGCGGTCGATTCTTTCCGAACCGAATGGCAACGTTGGACAAGTTTCTCACTTGAGCGTTCTGCTGCATTCGAAGTTGATTCACTACTGAACACCCGTTCTGTTGAGTTTGAAGTTCGTTCAGCACAAGATTGCGAAGGAATGTTTGACGTTCTCACGTATCAGAAGGGCGGATCGCTCCTGCGCATGCTGGAGCAATATCTCGGAACCGAACGGTTTCGAGATGGAATTCGTCTGTACTTGACGACTCACTCATACGGGAATACTGAAACCTCCGATTTATGGGACGCCATCGAAACCGCAGTTTCTAACGATGGCGGTGAACCGGTGCGTGATTTGATGGATTCGTGGATCTGGCAACCCGGCTATCCCCTCATCACGGCAAGTCTTGACGCGACAAAAACGAAACTGATTCTCCAACAGCAGCGATTTTCTTTTACCCCCGAATTGCTGACTGACGCGCAACATTGGCTCGTCCCCATTCATATTCGTATCAACGGCATAGAGACCAAGTACTTATTGTCAGATCAGGCATTAGAAATTCCTGTCGCCAATGACAACGCCACAATCGTCGTCAATGCTGGTGGTTTTGGCTATTACCGCGTTGCCTATTCACCCGAACTACTCACACGACTTCAAGGGCCAGAATTGGCCAAGCTTGCAGTCATTGAGCGCTACAGCCTCGTCGACGATGCATGGAACGCCGTTGTCGCTGGACGACTGGCTGCAATTGACTTCGTATCGTTCGTGAGCGGATTTACTCATGAGCGCGACCTTGCAGTCTGGCAAGCCATCGCCATCGGGCTTCGCGGTTGCGGACG
>CAMDER010000047.1 GCA_945896935.1 Bifidobacterium breve
CTTTTCAGGCGGACGCTCTGCCGACTGAGCTACTCGACCGTGTGCTTGTGGGTTTCCCCACACGCACTGGCGGTCCCGACGGGACTCGAACCCGCGACCTCCGGCTTGACAGGCCGGCGTGAACTCCAACTTCACCACGAGACCAAAACATGTGCTTTGGTTATTGCAATTTCGGCTATGTACTAGATGTGTACTAGATGTATTCACTAGAAGTATGTACTAGATGTCGGACCGCAAAACGGTCTGGCACCCCCAACGGGATTCGAACCCGTGCCGCCACCTTGAAAGGGTGGTGTCCTAGGCCACTAGACGATGGGGGCTTGGGCACTCGTCTCGATGAGAGCGTGGCAACTCTAACAGAACTGTCTGCGGTCTCCACCCGAAGATTGGCGCCCGCTGTCGTTTTACATGAGGGGGTTTTACGCGGCGGGGTTTTGCATGAGGGCCGAGATGGCACTATCGAGAAGCCACGACAAGAAGTTGTAGAGGGCGAGTTCGTCATGGCGCGGATCGTCTTCATCGAGGTAATCATCGATTTCTCCAACACCTAAGAGGGTTCCCAAGACGAGGCGCACACTGTTGAGGGCAGCGCAGAATGCATCTAATTGCGCAAAAGTGACGATTTTTAGCTTGTCGTCACCGAGGAACTCGTCGACAGTGGCGATGGAGTCGAGTCGACTCGCAACCAACTCATCGCGCATCAGTCGTTGGTACTCGGTTTCAGCCTCGTCGTTATCGAAATAGGCGGGCGGAAAAAGTCGAGCCAACTTCGGGTCGCCGACCGGAGCAGTCGTAAGCAACTCTCGAACTTCACCGATCAGCGTTCGGAGTAAGCCTCGTTCATCGGTACCCAAATTGATGGCGATTCCCTTTTTAGTTGTTGCGAACGGTGGTTTGGCGCGAGCCACGTCAGACCGCGTCCTGTTGCATGGTGGCCCACAGTCCATGTTCGTGAAGTCGGTAGACATCCATTTCGGACTTTTCTTTCGAGCCACTGGCAACAACTGCTTTGCCCTTTTCGTGGACATCGAGCATGAGTTCAGTGGCTTTTTCAAGGCTGTAACCAAATAATTTTTGGAAAACAAAAGTGACGTAACTCATCAGGTTGATGGGGTCGTTCCAGACCAAAACAACCCACGGATGCTCAAGAGATATTGACTCCTCGGCCTCGGGTCGCTCAATAGTTGCGGGTGCTGCGGCGACGAGAGTCACGCCTGCTGTGTTCACTCCTTCATTGTCTCGGTTGGTTGAGGTATTCACACCCCCATACGATCAAGATTGATGTCTATTGGTTCGCGCCCCTTGGTTCCGTCTCGCCTGTCGCCAGGTGGGGTCGCCGCACATGGTGCCCGTAAAGAACCAAAGTCGGTTTTCGGTGGCTACATCGTTTTGATGAAGTTGCGGGTGGTTGAGCTGCTGCTCATCACCACGGTTCCCACCATGGTTTTGGCCGAACAAGGTTGGCCCAGTTGGGGACTCGTCGCCGTCACTCTCGTCGGTGGCACTTTGGCCGCCGGCGGGGCAAACGCCATCAACATGGTGATCGATCGTGACATCGACGCCCTGATGGACCGCACCAAAACCCGTCCGCTCGTGACTGGTCTGATCCAGCCCCGTGAGGCCATGATTTTTGCGTTAGCCCTGGAAGCGGTCGCTTTTGCGATTCTCTGGGCGGGGGCCAACCTGCTCGCGGCCTGTTTGGCACTCTCGGCGACCCTGTTTTATGTCTTTGTCTATTCGTTGTGGCTCAAGCGCACGAGTCGCCAAAACATCGTGATCGGCGGCGCAGCCGGTGCGGTCCCGGTCTTAGTGGGCTGGGCCGCGGTGCAAAATTCGCTGGCCTGGGAGCCATTTATCCTGTTCACAGCCATATTTTTGTGGACTCCACCTCATTTTTGGGCCCTGGCGATTCGTCACGCCGATGAATACAAAGCCGCTGGGGTGCCCATGATGCCGTCGGTCGCAACCATGAAGCAGACGGTCCGCCAGATGTTTGTGTATACGGTCCTTTTGACCGCCGTCACCCTGCTTCTGGGTCCCATTGCCAACCTTGGGTTGATATACATGATTTCTGCGGTCATTTTGGGGCTGGGATTTATTGCCAGCACCGTTGATCTGGGTCGCCATCCCTCGGCGAGTCGGGCGATGCGCGTGTTTGGATTCTCAATCACTTATGTGACAGTCCTTTTTACGGCCATGGCCGTCGATGTGTTCGTGAAGTACGGGATCTGAATTGTCGAACCAGTGACAATGAATTCACGAGCGAACTTGGTCGGGGATTTCGGTCCAAGCAGGGCAATCAGGGTAATGTCGTTAGTTGGAAATAGTTTTGAGACCCCCGAGGAACCCCGAACTCCTCTCGTTGCGCGTGAAGCGAGCCATCTCGAATGACATCAATTGAAACCCATCTACCTACTGATGTATCTGCATCGACGCCGACCATTGCGACATGGCTGACAACTGCTGATCACAAAAAAGTTGGTCGCCTGTTTATCGGAACAAGCTTCGTCGGTCTGGTGGTTGGACTCGTCCTTGCCATCTTGGTGACATTCGAGCGCATCAACGCCGATAGTTATCAAATTTTGAGCGACAATTCAGTTCCACAAGTGTTGGCGGCGGTGCGTTTGTTGCTCACTTTCGGAACGGTTGTTCCACTCTTGCTTGGTCTCGCTATTGCCGTTGTTCCGTTGCAATTAGGTGCACGTTCAAATGCGTTTCCGCGGTTAGCAGCCGCTGGCTTTTGGACTTGGCTCACTGGACTTGGCCTCGCCCTCGCCGCGATCATCGGTAACGGTGGTCCAAATGGTGGTAACTCCAACCTTGTTGATTTGTACCTGTCTGGATCAATCGTTCTTGGCTTTGGTGTGTTGATGGCAGCAACTTCGATTGCAGTCAGTGTGCTCACCACTCGTGCGCCTGGTATGGGAATTTTGCGGGCACCGCTTTTCACCTGGTCATCACTTGTTGGTTCGTTGGCGTTAATTCTCACGATGCCGGTTTTGATTGGCACCACGGTGTACGTCTATGTCGATCACCGTTACGCCCGCGCTGGTTTTGGTGGAAACACTGGTGTCAATCAGTGGATCGGTTGGGCATTGTCACAGCCGTTTAGTTTGTTGTTGGCAATTCCGGCACTCGGCATTGTGCTTGATGTTGTTCCCACTATTGGACGTACCCGTTTGGCTCAGCGTTCGGTGGCGTTTGGGGCTGTGGGAGTCGTCGCAATTAGTGCACTTGCAACTGTGACTCAAACAAGCATCACGCTGCCGTGGGAAGGTGCAAAGTTTCTTGATAATGCTGGCACCAAGATTGCTGATCTTTTACCGTTTTTGTTACTGAACGTCGTTCCAGTACTTGGTTTGCTCGGAGTTCTTGGTTTGTCGCTGTTGACACTCAAATCCAGCAAGCTCGTCATCAGTGCACCATTGACATTTGTTCTGATTGGTTTGCTCGGCATTCTTCTTGGTGCTGCTGCACACATCGTCGGACTTGTTCAAGATGCTGGATTGATCGGTTCAATTTACGAAGCAGGCGTCTATGTCCCGATCACATTCGGTGCAATCACGATTGCCTTCGGTGGTATTTGCTACTGGGGACCAAAATTGTGGGGACGTTCAATCCCCGACAAGGCAGCAACTCCTTTGGCTTTGTTGGCACTTCTTGCGATCGGACTTGATTCACTTCCGTATTACGTCGCTGGATTTGCCGATCAGCCAACTGGTCTTGTGAACGGTTTCGCGTACAGCGGTCCGCAAGATTTGTGGAATGCATTGACGTGCGCAGGATTCGTTGTCATGTTGTTGGCATCAATTGCTTTTGTCGGTCTTGCACTGAAGAGTTTCACGAGTGGTGAAGCTGCCGGCAACGATCCGTGGGATGGCACAAGCCTCGAATGGGCGACGTCATCGCCGCCACCCACTGAAAATTTTGCTGGTGTGATTGTCGTGAATTCGGCAACTCCGTTGGCTGATATGAAGTCCGCTTCATCGAAAGGGAAGGTTGCCTGATGCTCGCACTACCCCCCGCTTCGCAACCTGCAGCACGCCGTCAAGTTTTTGTCGGTACTGCAGTCGCAGGTGCTGCTGGTTTCATGCTGATCGGCGGAATGATGGCCACTTGGCTGAAGTTCCGCGCCGATGCTCCCGTTCGCGAGTCACTGAAGCGTGGATTCATCAAAGACTGGATGCCCGACAAGATTGTGGTTCCCGAGATTGCAGCAAACATGATGTTGTTGGGTCTCTTTGTGATCTGCATCATGGCTCAGTGGGCCGTGTATTCAGCCAAGCGCAATGATCGTACGCACACTGGCCTTGCTTTAGGTGTCACTGCGTTGTTGGCGCTGGCCAGTATCAACGCACAAATAGCCATCTGGACGCAGATGGGAGTTGGCGCCAATGACGGCGCTTTCCATTCAATGTTCTATGCCGCAACCGGAACCATGACTGCGTTGATTCTTTCTGGTTTCGTGTACACCGCAGTTGCCGCGTTTAGGTATCTCGGTGGTCGCACCAAAGAAGTCGAACTGGTTTCGGCTCACGCCCTCTACTGGTACTTCCTCACTGCAGCGTTCTGCGCAGTGTGGTTCGTCATCTACGTGCAGAAGTGACGAGGCAGCACTCATGATTACAACAAGCTCAAAACTTTTCTACGGACTTGGTGCAGTATCAATTGCTGGGTCCATCGTTTGGATAATCGCTCATGACGGTGGTGCACTTGGAGCGGTGGCCTTGGTGTTCATTGCCGTCGCTCTACTCTTCCTCGGCGGAATTGCTTCATATGTTCGTGATGGTCACATTTTGTCAACTGACACTGAACAACATGATTCGGCGCCAGCGGCACAGCGTGGACCTAGTCACAGTTGGTTCCCGTTAGGTACCGCATTGGCTCTTGGAATGTTGGTTGTTGGTCTGGTGACGTCGCCTGGCATCTTCAAAGTCGGTGTTGCTTTGTTGTTGGCAATGCTCGGCGAATGGCTGATTCAGAACTGGAGCGATCGTGCTTCATCTGATCCGAGTTATAACGAGCGAGTTCGTGGTTGGGTTGTTCACCCTCTTGAGATCCCGATCGGTGGAGCATTGTTGCTCGGTGTAATTGTGTTGTCTTTCTCGCGAATTTTCTTGGCGTTGTCTGTCGAAGCCGGCCCGATTGTTTTCGCAATCCTTGGCGCACTTGTCTTGTTCTTTGGTTCAATGTTGTCGATACGCCGCGGAACCAGCAAACGATTGGTTGGCGCCGTGTGTGGTGTTGCCCTCTTGGCTTTGTCGGTAGTCGGTGTTGCACTGGCGCTCAATGGTGAACGTGAGGGTCTGACGATTGCCGCTGAAGAAGATCATTTTGCTCATCGCGCCTGTGGTGAGGAAGCCGAAGAATCCGATGAAGACGCAGTCCGCGCCGTGTCGGCTAAGAGCAGCGTGGCTGCGACTGTGACTCTCAAAGATGGCGCGTTGTACGCCGAAATGGACGGTTACTCCGGGCCATTGACCTCAATCTCTTTGCAGCGAGCATGGAACTCAAGCATCCTCTTCCTGAACGAAGATGAAGGCGAACACCGAATGGTCGTGACATACGGCAAGGTCGTCGAATCTTTGGGCGGCGGAGTTGAGCGCGAGACTCTTCTTCAAGCGTGTACCTCGTTGGTTGCCCAAGGTGGCCAGCAAGGGGTAGTCGTGAATATTCCAAAACCGTCCATTTCAAGTTCTGAGGGATTCAGCATTACCGTCCCTGGTCTTGAGGGAGCATCGATCGAGGTGATGGTGCCGTGAAAAAAATGATTGATCAAGTTGGAGAGTCGATGAAGACTGCAGGTCGTTGGCGCAATGCCTCAAAGGCCGCGATTGCCGTTTCTGCGCTGACCTTCGTGGCTAGTTGCGGCAGGGATGCACCGCAGGACACTTGGCAGCCAGCCGGACCTAATGCTGAGCGCATTGACAATTTGCAGCGACCCGTGTTCTACGTCGCTGGCATTGTTGGCGTGATCGTTTTCGCTGCTGTTGCCTGGTCGATGTACCGCTATCGCGATCGTGGTCAAGCCATTCCCGAGCAAACCCACGGTAAGCCAGCAGTCGAAATTGTTTTGACCGTCATTCCAGTACTGATTCTTCTCGGCGTTGCCATCCCGACCGCAAGCACAATTTTTAAGTTGGCCGAAACTAGCGACACCGAAATGACCATCAACGTGACCGGTCAGCAGTGGTGGTGGGAGTACGACTACCCAGCCGTGGGCTCCAATATTGAGCAGTACGGGATTACGGCTCCGATTGTGACTGCAGGACAACTGGTGATTCCCGAGAACACCAAAGTGTTGTTGCGAGTCACAAGTCGCGACGTCATCCACTCATACTGGATTCCGAAATTGAATGGCAAGAAGGACAGCGTCCCTGGTCGCGTGCACTTGTTGCGCATGGAAGGTTCGAAGCCCGGCATCTACGCCGGCCAATGCACCGAGTTCTGTGGTTTGTCCCATGCCTATATGCGCATGGAAGCCGTGGTTTTGGCACGGGCCGATTACGACAAGTGGGTGGCTAACCAACTCGAGGAATACACCGTCCCCGAGGTCGGAACCGACGCGGCTGCGGGCGAGGCCTTGTTCATTCAACAATGCAGTCGTTGTCACCAAGTCAATGGTTTGAAAAACTCCGATGGAAGTTTGAACATCGCTGCACCCGAACAAAACCTCGTTTCAGGTGCTGCACCTAACTTGACGAACCTGATGACCCGCAACACCTTTGCTGGAGCATCGTGGGATTTGTTGACGCCAGAATGTCGCGACAATGTCTGGAATGCATCATCGGCAGATTTCGGTGAGCGTTACCTCGCAGGTGTTTCGACTGAATGTCTGAATCAGCGGGATCTTCGCGAATGGTTGCGTAATGCACCAGCCAAGAAGCCAATGTACGCCGACCCAACCAAGTTGACTTCCACCGGTGGCTTGTACCGCGGTATGCCAGCACTGGGTCTCACTGAAGATCAAATCAATATCATCGTCGCTTACTTGCTCGAGCGGAAATAACGGGAGAACACTCAGATGACCATCATCGATCGTCCCTCCACTGACGTGGCTGTTATCGGCGGCGCACCTACGGGTGTGAAGCCGAGCGAAGCACTCGGTGTTTTCAAGCGGCCCGCCGCGTCAACAAGTTGGCGTGACTGGGTGGTCACAGTCGACCATAAGAAGCTTGGCATTATGTACGGCGTCACCGCCTTCTTCTTCTTCATCGTGGGTGGTGTTGAAGCGCTACTGATTCGTTTGCAACTTATTTCTCCTGATGGAAAAGTTCTGAATGCCGATCAGTACAACCAGATGTTCACGATGCATGCGACCACCATGGTGTTCTTGTTCGTGATGCCGATGGCTGCTGCATTCGCCAACTATTTCGTGCCATTGCAAATTGGTGCACGCGACGTGGCCTTCCCACGACTCAACGCTTTTGGTTTCTGGTGCTTCTTATTTGGTGGTTTGTTCTTGAACTCGTCGTGGTTCTTGGGCGGCGGAGCCGACGGTGGTTGGTTCATGTATGCCCCGAACAGCAGCACGTTGTTTTCGCCAAGTCATGGAATTGACTTCTGGACACTTGGTTTGCAGATCACGGGTATTGCATCACTGACTGGCGCAATCAACTTGATTGTCACCGTCCTCAATATGCGGGCCCCAGGTATGAAGATGATGCGCATGCCCATCTTCACGTGGATGGTTCTCGTGACACAGTTCTTGCTGTTGTTCGCCATTCCGGTGATCACTGTTGCTTTGTTCTTGCTGACCTTCCAGCGTTCATTTGATGCAACTTTCTTTGATGTTGCATCTGGTGCCGACCCATTGTTGTGGCAACACTTGTTCTGGATTTTTGGTCACCCTGAGGTGTACATCATGATCTTGCCGTCCTTCGGCATCATCAGTGAAGTCATTCCGGTCTTCTCGAAGAAGCCATTGTTTGGTTACCCCATCGTGGCGATGTCGGGTGCAGCCATCGGATTCGTTGGTTGGGGCGTATGGGCTCACCATATGTTTGCCTCTGGTCTCGGTCCAGTTTCGGTCACCGTCTTCTCGATGGCGACCATGGCAATCGCTGTTCCTACTGGCGTCAAGATTGTGAACTGGGTCATGACGATGTGGGGCGGCAAACTTTCTTTCACCGTGCCGATGTTGTTTGCCATCGCGCTAGTTGTGCAGTTCACCATTGGTGGTTTGTCCGGCGTTACTCACGCAGTTGCGCCTTCAGACACGCAACAGACTGACACTTATTACATTGTTGCCCACTTCCACTACGTGTTGTTTGGCGGAGCAGTGTTTGGCTTGTTCTCTGGTTTTTATTACTGGTGGCCCAAGATGTTCCGTCGTCAACTCAGCGAAGGGCTCGGAAAATGGAACTTCTGGTTGATGTTGATTGGAATGAATCTCACCTTCGGACCAATGCACATTCTCGGATTGCAGGGTCAGCCACGACGGATGATGGTCTGGACCGAAGCCCGTGCGGGTGAAGGCTTATTTAACTTTGGTTTCTGGAACAGAGTGGCATCAATCGGTTCGTTCGTACTTGGTATCGGCGTACTGTTGTTCTTGGTGAACGTGATTTACACCCACAAGTCAAAGAAGGTTGCGATTTCTCCGCTCGACCCGTGGGATGCGCGCACCCTTGAGTGGATGACCCACAACCCGCCGCAAGAACATAACTTTGACACCATCCCGACAGTTGGTCATCTTGACGAGTTCTTCCATCGCAAGTACGAAACAGATGCGTCAACGCACTCGGTCAAGCAAGTACATAGCGCTGAAGAAGTCATGGCCGAACTCAACTCTCATCCCGATGAGCACATTCACATGCCGTCACGTTCGTACTGGCCAATTTTGTTGGCTCTGTCCTTGCCGGTCATTGGCTACGGTTTGATTTACAACCGGATGTTGATGGCAGTCGGTGCCGCCTTGGTGTTGCTCACCATGTTCGGTTGGTCCATGGAACCATCGACGTCACCTGACGAAGATTTCGATCCCCCGGCACCTGGTGAAGGTGGCGGCCACACGAAGGAGCTGTCGCCCCTTGGCTGAAACAGCAATCTCCCACGGTCATGACGTAGGTCATGGCGCACATTCCTCAACGGGTTTGTCGAACAACAAGCTCGGAATGTGGATGTTCCTCGGTTCAGAATGTCTGCTTTTTGGTGGACTGATCTCCACGTACATGTTGTACAAAGGCCGCGTGAATGCGGGGCCACAGCCCGATCAGATTTTTGATATTCCATTTACTTCGGTGAGCTCATTCATTTTGTTGATGAGTTCCTTGACGATGGTGTTGGCAGTATCGTCGGCGCAACGTAAAGACGAGCGCAACATGAACTTGTGGCTCGTCGTGACAGCACTGCTCGGAGCTACTTTCGTTGGCGGTCAGGTCTACGAATTCACTTCGTTCTACCGCGAAGGTTTGGGCTTCACGACCAGCCTCTTCGGTTCAAGCTTCTACACCTTGACCGGATTCCACGGAGTTCACGTGTCCGTCGGAATCATCATGTTGATGGCTTTGGTGGGTATGAACCGTAACAAGCGTATTCCCGGTGATCGAGCAGAAGTTGTCGAATTGATCGGCTTGTACTGGCACTTCGTTGACATCGTCTGGATCATCATTTTCACCCTCGTCTACCTGATTCCGTCCTGAGGAGCGTCCATGAGTACCGCTACCGAACACCCCGAACAAATTGAACACACTGAACATGCGGATGCCCACGAGGCCGAACATAACGGTTTGTCAGACAAGCAGTACATCTACGTCGCCTTGATCTTGGCTGCCTTAACGGCAATCGAAGTTTCAACGTACTACGTTGACTTCGGCCCATTCTTTATGCCGACCTTGCTCATCTTGATGGTCGTTAAGTTCGTGACCGTGGTGTCGTACTTTATGCACTTGAAGTTTGATAACAAGCTGTTCACTTACTTGTTCTATTCAGGCTTGTTGTTGGCCGTCGCGGTGTATTGCGGATTTTTAGCGACGTTTAAATTCTTTTTGCAGAAGGGCTGATTCCCATGGCCGGGGAGATGTTTGTCGACCCATGGCGCTATCAGCTTCACCTTGAAGTTTGGTTGCTCATTGCCTTTCTTGTCAGTTCGTACATCTACGTTGTGCGGGTACTTGGTCCGCGGGCAGTACCCGTAGGAGAACCAATTGTCACGCGTCGACAGTTGGTGTGCTTTGTCACCGGCATCTTGATCATGTTGTTGTCGACCGACTGGCCGATGCACGATATTGCTGAAGAGTATTTGTATTCGGTTCATATGTTCCAGCACATGTCCCTGACATATTTCATGCCGCCTTTGGTAGTGCTGGCGACACCCGAGTGGTTTGTTCGAGTTCTTGTGGGTAATGGACGGGCCTATCGCGCCTTACGGTTTTTGACTTTCCCAGTACGAGCCGGATTGTTGTTCAATCTCGGTGTTGTGGTGAGCCATATCCCAGGCGTCGTCAACGCGTCGGTGTCAAATGGCCCATTGCACTATTTCGTGCACGTGATTCTTGTATTGACGTCAATTTTGATGTGGATGCCAGTCTGTGGACCGTTGAAAGAATTTCAAATCACACCAATGTCAAAGATGATTTACCTTTTCTTGAACAGTGTGGTTGCCACCATTCCTGCCGGTTGGCTGACCTTCGCCGAGGGAGTGGTGTACA
>CAMDER010000048.1 GCA_945896935.1 Bifidobacterium breve
ACAAGTACATCTACGACGACGAGTACAACGCTTGCGCCAGTAGCGCCACTCGTCACCGCAGTTGTTGATCCAAATGCTCCAACAACGACACCGGCAATTTCAACTACAACTTCAACGACAATTGATTTTTCAGGCGTTGACTTTGGGGCCCTGGCTCCGACGACAACTGGCGCCATTGTGACGATTGCGCCAGGCACTACTGCTGGTGGTCCGACAACAACGATCAACCTTGACGATCTCCCGGTTGCCGAGACCGGAATTTTCCGTGGTCGTGGAATCGATAATGCTCCCGTCGTTGAGTTCATTGATCAAAATTCAAGATTTGGCGAGGTTCAAGTTGGGGCATTGGTAATTACTTCTGGTGGCTCACAAAGTTTGGCGCCGCGAGGAATTGTGGTTGGACGAGTCATCAAAATTGTTGAGCGCACGGGCACTTCTGGTGCGGTGCTCGAAGTGCGCTTGACTGCCAAATTAACGGCATTGAACTTCGTGCGAGTTTTGTTGTATCAGCCAGTCGCAACTGGAACTCCATGATTGATTTTGTCAACAGACCTCTGGTGCGATTGCTCTTGGTGGGCCTGCCGGCCTTGGCACTGCAAACAACCTTTTTCGCCGAAGTAAAGATCTTTGGTGTTGTCCTGCAGATTATGTTGGCGCTTTCGATTGCTGCTGGTTTGGTCGGAGGCTCAGAAAATGGGGCTTTGGCCGGCTTTGTTTTTGGTTTGATGTTTGATCTTGTTGTCACCAGTCCACTGGGGCTTTCAGCTTTGGTGTTCGGGGCGGCCGGATGGGGCGCGGGTTATCTCCATTCACGCGCGATCGAAAATCCGAAATGGTTAAACGCTTTAGTGGTAGGTCTCATGAGCGGACTTGCAACTTTTGTAATACCAGTTGTCGCGAATTGGATCGGCGTTGAGGGTTGGCTGTCTTCTCGGTTGACCAAGGTGATCATTGTGGTTGCCCTCACCAACGCGCTGTTCAGTTTTATTGCGGTTCCGATCGCGCGATGGTCGCTCGCAGTGCGGCGCAACCAACGGCTCGCACCTCCTGCCGAGGTCTTTTTGTAATGGTCTCCTTGTCATGGTGATGCCACTCGTAACGAACCGTATGTCAGGCTATTGCAATGGCATCTGACAAACGTGCAAGTCGATTGGCTGCCATTGGAGTTGTCGCAATGCTGCTATTTGGCGCGATGGGTATGCGCATGTGGTTCTTGCAGGTTGTTGACTCGCCGGCTCTAGAACAAAAGGTGCAATCGAATAAGACTCGCACGCAAAAATTGTTACCAGAGCGCGGTCGTATCTTTGATCGTTTTGGTCGCATCATGGCTGACAACGAAAAGATGCTGACCGTGACGTTGGCATGGGAAGCCTTACGTGATCAGGCCGACCGGCTCGAACTTTTTGGTCGACTTGCTACGATTCTGCAAACAACCGTGACCGATTTAGAAACGCGCTATGGCGGCCCCTTGGGTTCTGATGGCAAGCCCAAGGGCACGAAGTACAGTCCGTTGCTTCCCCTGCCGATTAAAGAAGATGTTGGCGAAGACACCGCGATGTATCTACTTGAACGTAGCGAGGATTTCCCGGGAATCGACGTCACAACTGAGTGGAAGCGTGCCTATCCGTTCGCTCCTGTTGCGGCACACATCGTTGGCTACCTTGGCGCCATTACTAAAAATGACAGCGCTCAATATCTTGATCAGGGCTACAACCTGAATGAACGAGTTGGTCAATTCGGAGTCGAAAAGGTCTACGAGCGTTATTTGCGTGGAACCCCCGGTTACGTGAAGTTCGAAGTTGACTCGCGTGGCGCAATTTTGCAGATACTCGAAAGAGTTGAACCGATTCCTGGTAATGACCTACAACTTTCCGTCGACCTCAATTATCAGCAATTTGCCGAGCAAGCTTTAGAAACGCAACTTCGCCTTCGTCGTTTTGTCGAGACTTGTCAAGCGCAAGATGCAAAACGTAAATCGGTCAAACCGCAGTTCCCTGATTGTCAAAACTTAAAGGCCCCCGCAGGTTCGGTAGTCATGATGAACTACTCAACTGGCGAAGTAATAGCCCTTGCGAGCTATCCCACCTTTGATAACCGTTGGTTTAACTCGGGAATTTCTGGTGACAAGTTCTCGGAGATTTTTCCCAAGACCGATGATCCAGACAAATCGCTTTTGGTGAACCGTGCGATTCAGGGTCAGTACAACTTGGGCTCAAGCTTCAAGCCGTTTGTGGCATTTGCGGCCCTCGATACCGGGCAGTTGCCAGGAGGCTCTGAATATCGATATCTGGATCAAGGTGAATACACATTGGTCAGTATCGACAGAGAGACTTGTCAGATGATTAAGTGCATTTATCGAAATGCATTGTGTGGCGGTGGCAACTACGCCTGTCGTTACGGCAAGGTCAATGTTGAAGATGCCTTGGCAGTTTCGTCTGACACTTTCTTTTACAAAATTGGTGAAGAAATTTTCTCCGAACGCGGTGGTCAACCAATTTTGCAAGAAGAAGTTCGCAAGTTTGGCTTCGGAAGTTTCACTGGTATTGATTTGCCATTTGAGTCGGCGGGTCGCGTGCCAGATAAGGAAAGCAAGAAGAAGCTCGTCGAAAGTGGCGTCTTGATGGAAGGCGAAAGCATTAAGTACCTCGTTGGTGACAATGTGCAGTTGTCGGTAGGACAGGGACTCTTGGCCGCGACGCCGCTGCAGTTAGCGCAAGCATACGGAACTCTTGCTAATGGTGGTGATGTCAACCGACCCTTGATCGCGCTGGCATTGTTAGAGCCAGGAACACCAAACTCCACTCAAGTCGGCGTCGCTGATCTGACCCAGGCAACAGTGGCGCTCAATCTTGGTACTAAGGACACCATTCGGAGTTTGAATATTCCTCCCGAAGTTCTTGACCCGATTATCCGCGGATTGACTCGCGTCATCACTGGCCCGGGTGTGTTCTACGATTCGTATCACAGCACAACTGGTGAAAGGCTTTTCGCCAGCTACCCATATGAAGATTTGCCACTCGCTGGTAAAACCGGGACAGCGCAGGGTGCGGCGAGCTTGCCATGGAATGACTCCTCGGCATTTGGTGCATTTAGTCTCGATCTGAATCAGCCGTATGTCGTGACGGCGTATCTCGAAAAAAGTGGTTACGGCTCAAAGGCCGCGGCGCCGGTTGTGAAGTGCATGTTTATGGCAGCAGTAGGTGCGGCAACAATGGCTGAAGTTCTTCCAGCAAATCCACTTGACATCACTGCGACAGTGGCTGCCCCTGAACGCTCATTGCCAAGTAACCGTTGTCTCGGCGGCGCCGCGTATGGCGGTCGCGACTGATGGTATTTCCTATTCTGAATCCTCGACCACAAAGTCGCTTAGGAAATATCCGTTCAGGTCCTGGCGATCCACGTCGCAATATTGATTGGACAATGCTTGCACCGGTAGTTCTGCTGGGAGTGATCGGGGCATTTGCGATTTATAGCGCGACCTTTTGGAAAGTTGATGGAGATCCGTATTGGTTTGCTGTTCGCCAAGTGACGTTCTTGATTGTTTCTGCTGTTGCGCTTGTCGTTGTGATGGCATTTGATTATCAACTGCTTCGGGAGCGAGCATATTTCTTATATGGCTGTTCTGTTATCGGATTAGTGATGGTGCTTTCAGTCGGTGCGCTGAAAGGTGGTGCCCGTCTTTCCTTTGACTTCGGTCCCATATCTTTCCAGCCTGCCGAATTTGCTAAGCCAGCAGTGTTGGTCGCATTAGCCGCGTACTTCAGTGAGTCCCGCGAAGAGGACATGAGCTACTCCAAGTTCATCGGTGGCTTGGTGTTGGTCGGAATTCCGACAGCATTGATCATCGTGCAGCCCGACCTAGGTTCGGCATTCGTATTGATTGTTGGCTCTTTGTGCATTCTTGTGATGGCTGGGGCACGTTTGCGCTATTTGGTCTTGATCAGCGTTCTGACGGTCGCAACGGTTGCGGCAGCCGTGGTGGCCGGAATCGTTGACCGATATCAACTCAAGAGAATTACCGCATTTGTCAATCAAAATTCGTCCGACAAAGACCTCGAGCGCTACGTGTTCCAGGTGCGATACGCCAAGCGTGCGGTTTCGACAGGCGGATGGTTCGGTAAGGGGTATCTCAAAGCACCGCTGACCAACGGAAAATTCATCCCCGTGCAGCAAAGCGACTTCATTTTTTCGGCGATCGCCGAACAGTTCGGCATGATCGGCGGGGGAGTCGTGCTTGGACTCTTCGGGCTACTGCTTTTCCGTATCTGGCGCGTCGGGCACCTCAGCAAAGACCTTTTTGGCGCGTACATCTGCGCCGGTATTTTTGGCGTCATTTTGTGGCATGTTTTTCAAAACATTGGGATGACTATGGGCATCATGCCCGTGACTGGTGTGCCCTTGCCTTTTGTGAGTTATGGCGGATCGTCACTGTTGTCCTTTGCGATCATGATCGGCCTGGTCGAAAGTATCCACATGCGCCGGATGCGTTAACCCTGCTGAAACCGACAATATGAGACTTATCCACAGGCGTTCCGTACCGATAAGCGACCCGACTTGGCGGTCTGGCGGTACAATTCGCAAGTCATGACATCCCTGTGGTCGCGGTTAGAGCCGCTTCTTGCTCGGGTGCGCAAACCAGCCCGCTATATCGGGTGCGAAGATGGAGCGATAGTTCCTCAGCACGGCCACGGCAAAGTGGCTTGGCTCCTCGCTTATCCCGATGTGTACGAGGTCGGCCTGCCCAATCAAGGGCTGCAGATCCTGTACGAGATTCTGAATGAGCGCCCCGACGCGGTAGCCGAGCGTACGTACGCGCCCTGGGTTGACCTCGAGGCCCTGATGCGCGAGCGGGGGATTCCTCTGTTTTCGGTTGACTCGCATCGTGCCGCCGAAGATTTTGACATTCTGGCTTTCAACTTGTCGTCCGAACTGGTTTTCACGAATTTGCTGAACATGGTCGATCTGGCTGGGGTCCCAGTCAGGTCCGAATTACGTGCGCCGTCCGACCCGTTGGTCATGATCGGGGGACATGCTGCGTTCAACCCCGAACCCATGGCTGACTTCATTGATGTCGCCGTTTTGGGTGAGGGCGAAGAGGTCATTGGTGAAATCACCGAAGTCGTCCGTGAGTGGAAAGCGTCAGGGCGTACCGAAGGCTCGCGCCTCGCTGTTTTGCGAGCCCTTGCGCAAATTCCTGGCGTCTATGTGCCGTCGTTGTATGAGGTCGAGTACGACGGTGATCACATTCGCGAAATCAAACCGTTGTATGCCGGTGTTCCCGAGCGTGTCATGAAGCGCACTGTGTCTGATCTCGGTGATTGGGATTATCCGCGCAATCCTCTTGCTCCATTAACTGAGGTAGTGCATGACCGTCTCGCTGTCGAAGTATTCCGCGGATGTACGCGCGGTTGCCGTTTTTGCCAAGCAGGAATGATCACAAGGCCGGTCCGTGAGCGGCCGGCTGAGCAAGTTCGCTCAATGATTGTTGACGGGTTGCAACGCACGGGTTACAACGAAGTGAGTCTGACATCGTTGTCCACTGCCGATTTCAGCGGTATCGAATCAGTCATTTCATCGATCGTTCCCGACCCGACGGCATGTGGTGCGCCAACGGTGAGTCTGCCATCGTTACGCGTTGATGCATTCACTGTTGGTCTCGCGGCCAAAGTTGCGGGTGGACGGCGCAGCGGATTGACCTTTGCCCCCGAGGCTGGCACGTGGCGTTTGCGCACAGTCATCAACAAACTCATTACCGAAGAAGATCTGTACGGTGCCGTTGAATCAGCATTTGCCTCGGGATGGTCGCGTGCCAAGTTGTACTTTTTGACTGGTTTGCCCACCGAAACCGATATTGATACGCAAGGCATTATTGATTTGGCGGCCGGATGTGTTGCTGTTGGCAAACGTCATACTGGACGAGCCAATGTGACAGTGAGTATTGGTGGATTTGTCCCTAAATCACACACGCCTTTTCAGTGGTTTGGGCAGAACGGTGTTCCTGAATTGCGTCGAAAAATTGGTTTAGTCCGCGACGCTGCGACGAAAACCAAGGGTGTCAACGTGAAGTGGCACGACCCATCAGCGTCGTTGGCTGAGGGTTTGGCAAGTCGTGGTGACCGACGCATCGGTGCGGTGATCGAGCGCGTGTGGCGTGATGGCGGAGTTTTCCAAGAGTGGTCAGAGTATTTCAAGCTTGATCGTTGGCTTGATGCGATGGCTGCCGAAGGATTGTCTCCCGATTTCTATATCACGCGACATCGTGACGAAAAAGAAATCTTGCCATGGCATCACTTGTCGGCGGGGCTGCATCAAGATTTCTTGTGGCAAGACTGGCGCGCTTCATTAAACGAATTTGGACTTGAAGATTGTCGCTGGACTCCGTGCTACGACTGTGGTGTGTGTACTGGCGACGGACTCGAGCACATTGTCGCGTCGCCAATTCCGCCAGCAGGCGGTAGCCAGGGAACTGGTCAAGATTTGTCGCGCGGCGGAATCACTCCGGTCACGCTACGCAGCAAATCAAGTGTGGGTGCGTCATGAAGATTCGCGTGAGTTATTCGAAACTGGGCAAGATTCGCTTCACGGGTCACCGCGACGTTGCTCACATGTGGGAGCGCTCGTTGCGCAAGGCCGGAATCGCCGTGGCAATGTCAGTCGGCTTTACTCCGCGCCCGAAAACGGCTTTTGGTTTGGCACTTCCAACTGGTGCCGAATCATTGATTGAACTGATTGACATCACTCTTGATCCAGCATCAGGAGTCACCGCCGACCAACTTGATTCGATCGCTGATCGACTTACGACGAGTTTGCCGGTGGGTATGAGCGTGACTGGCATTCGTGAATGTGCGGGCACTGAGGTTTCTTTGCAAGAAGGTGTTGTTGCGACAACGTGGATCATGTTGGTTGCAGAACCAGATGGTGGACCTGATATCGCGTCCGCCGTCGAGCGTGTGAACAGCAGTACTGAGGTGCTGTTAACTCGCGAGCGCAAGGGAGAAAAACACTTGGACAATATTCGTCCAGGAATTTTAGAACTCCGTTCGGCTGACGCCGAATTGATGTCTTCGTTACCGGCTGACTGGATTGGTGAATCCGTCGGCCACGCAATTGTTGCAGTTCTCACCACCTCGGGTCGCGGGATTCGGCCCACCGAGTTAGTCGAAGTTTTGGTACCTGAAAGTGATCCACCTATCAATCCCTGGGATCACCTCAATCGGGTACTTCGTATCAACCAATGGATTGAGCGAGACGGTGAGCGCGTTGACGTGCTGACTGGCCGCCCTGCGCACACTTCGGTGAGCGCATGAGAAAGGAACATCATCATGAACGAACCCTTATTTACAGAACCCGCCGACGAACCAGAAACCAACAGCGAGATCATCGATTCGGCTGAAACTGGCGAGGCCAGCGAGGCCGGCGACAACGACGTAGAAGGTACCAGTACCAACAACGCCCATAAGAAGCGTCGGCGCGGTTCGCGTGGCGGCCGTAATCGTCCTCGCCCTCAGGGCGCATCATCTGATGCTGAAGGCGACGATGACGGAGAATTTGACGACGAGTTCAGCGATGACGGTGAGTCTGACGACGACGAGTTAAGTGACGACGGCGACTTTGACGACGACGAGTTCAGCGATGATGACAGTGACGATGAAGATTCGTACGACGATGCGCCTCATGTGTCGCCGCCAATTGCTGGCGTACAAGATGACTTCGAGTTGCCCGAGCGAATGAGCGAAGGCCGCGCCGATGTTGAAGCGGCGGCTGAAGCTTTGGTTCCACGTCCCAAAATTGGTGACACTCGTCCAAGTTCGGTGCCGGCGACTCCGCCATTGAGTTCTACTCCGTCTGGTGTGACTATGCCCGGAGGGACGCGTGCTGGTGGACCTCGTCCAAACAACCAACGCAAGGGCAAGGGTCAACAAAACGCCAAAAAGAATTCTCCCAAAGACGATGTAACCGAAGATGGTTCGACACTGGATCAGAACGCTGTTGCTGAAGGTGTTCCCGCATCAGGTGAGACTGCTGCTCCGACGGGCGAGTCAGCCAATGCCAAGAAGAAGCGTCGTCGCAATAACAAAGGACGCGGTGGGTCAGACGAGCGCAACAACGAGCGTTCAGATGCGGCTGTTGTTGAACGTCGCAAAGGACGCGAGCGCAACGGCCGTCCAATCGGTCGCTACTTCATGGCTGTACAGGTACGTGATGATCTCACGCAGGTTGCAGTCATGGAAGGCCGCAGCCTGATTGAGCATTATGTGAGCCGTCTCGCTGATGACGTCGCGCAGATTCACGGCAACATTTATGTCGGCAAGGTGCAAAATGTTTTGCCCGGAATGGAAGCGGCTTTCGTCGATATCGGTACGCCCAAAAATGCCGTGCTATACCGCGGTGACGTGCAGTACGACGCCGAAGACATTGTTGATAGCGAACCACGCATTGAACAAATTCTGAAGGGCAAGCAACTCATTGTGTGTCAGGTCACCAAGAATCCGATCGGACTCAAGGGCGCACGTCTCACCCAAGAAGTTTCTTTGCCGGGACGTTTCGTGGTGTTGATTCCGAACTCAAAGACCTACGGCATCTCGAAGCGTTTGCCCGATGATGTGCGTAAGCGTTTGCGCGGCATTCTTGACCGTGTGAAGCCGGCCGAGCACGGACTCATCGTGCGTACCGCAGCCGAGTCGGCCACCGAACATGAACTTCACGCCGATATGACGCGTCTGCTTGATCAGTGGAATGCCATTGAAGCAAAGGCAGCCAAAGCTGGTGGGCCGACATTGTTGTATCGCGAGCCACCGCTTGCAGTACGCGTGATTCGTGAAGAGTTCAACTCTGACTATCGCGGCGTCATCATTGACGATCATCAGCTGTTCGAAGACGTGCATTCATATGTGCAAGCGTTCAACCCCGAACTTGCCGACCGCGTTGAATACTTCGATCCAGCCAATGAAGGTCTGCCGATCTTTGAGAAGTTCCATGTGCACGAGCAGATCCACAAAGCACTTGACCGCAAAGTTTGGTTGCCATCGGGTGGCTCGTTGATTATTGAACACACCGAAGCTCTGACCGTGATCGACGTCAACACTGGTCGCAACGTGGGTACCTCAAACCTGGAAACAACGGTCTTTCAGAACAACCTTGAGGCTGCCGACGAGGTGGCTCATCAACTGCGACTGCGCGATATTGGCGGAATCATCGTCATTGACTTCATCGACATGGAGATCAAGGACAATCGCCGCAAAGTTGTTGAGGCCTTCAAGACCGCTTTGTCGCGAGATAAGACTCGAACTCAGGTATTTGACATCTCCGAACTGGGTCTTGTCGAAATGACCCGCAAGCGAATTGGTGAGGGTCTTTTGACGAACTTCGCAGGTCAGTGCCCTGAATGCCAGGGTCGCGGGATGCTCGTCAACCACGATCTGCTCAACTGATGAACGGTGTCATGAACGACATACAGATAAGTCCTGACCAAGGCGTTGGTTTAGCGCCGTTGAGGCAGGTAGAGTCGCTATTCGCTATGTATGCAGTGATCGCAACCGGTGGCAAGCAGGTCCGTGTGGCCGAAGGCCAGCAAGTGCATGTTGAACTTCTAGGCCTCGAACAGGGTGCCTCGGTGGACTTCACGCCCGTGCTGGTCGTCGATGGCGACACCGTGCTTGCCACACCTACTCAACTCGCCGGATCAAAGGTCTCGGGTCGCATCGTCGGCTCGGCAGCAGGTCCCAAGATCAACGGCTTTACCTATAAGCGACGCACTAACCAGCGCCGTCGCTACGGGCATCGCCAGCACTATCAGGTGGTCGAGATCACCTCAATCGCGAAAGGCTGACACCATGTCAAAGACTAAGGGCGGCGGATCTACACGTAACGGCCGCGACTCCAACGCACAGCGCCTCGGCGTGAAGTCCTTCGGTGGAACTTCAATCACTGCGGGCACCATTCTCATTCGCCAGCGCGGAACAACTTTCCACGCCGGCAAGAATGTTGGCCGCGGCGGCGACGACACATTGTTCGCTTTGGTGAATGGAACTGTGCAGTTCGGAACCCGCAAGGGTCGCCGAGTAATCGACGTCGTTCCAGCCGAATAATTTCAACAAGCATTAAGTTTTCAAACGGCCGCCTTCGGGCGGTCGTTTTGCATGAACCGTCCGTATTAGACGTCAATGCCACGGGGGAGTTGATCGGCGTTCCATCCAAGCATGACTGCGCCTTGACGACACGCGAAGCGATCAGTCATTCCGGCGACGTACTCAACTGCTGAACGCTGGGCCTCATTTGATCCACTAGTTGCGCGCAATGCTTCGGGTAAGTGAATTGGTTGAGCAGTGTAAAACTCAACGAGTGCTCGCAACAATGCAATGACTTGATCGGCTTGATGTCGACTCTCGGGCCGCAAATACACCTGCTCGTAATTGAATTTGCGAAATGCGGCCAAAGCCTCGGCGATATTGGGTTCCATACCAATACGCCCGCTCTTCATTGCGGCGCGCACCATTGAAGTAATAAAGGTGCCAAGTTGTTGAGAACGAGTAGTTCCGCA
>CAMDER010000049.1 GCA_945896935.1 Bifidobacterium breve
CTGCATGAATATCTCGGGGTCATGACAAGGCATTTCACTGGCACATGGGATCTCTCACAGCGATACATCGAACTCCATGTTCGCAAGCGATTGCCAGCAAACTGGAAAGCAGCGATGGAGGCTTTTCTCGAGGCATATCACGTGTTTAAGACCCACTCAGAAGCACTTCGTGCCACTGGTGACGCAAACGCACAGTATGACGTATTTGGCGAGCATGTGTCGCGGTTTATGCACACATCTGGCTCGCAGAGTCCCCACATTGCAGCACAACAAACAGAGCAAGAAATTCTCAACTTTATGATTGGTCGCAAGTTTTCTGGGGGAGTCAATATCCCTCAGGTTCCAGAGGGTCACACTGCGCGCGACGTGTACTCGGCCTTTGTGCAGCAGCAGTTGAAAGAAAAATATGGCCATGATTTTTCAGACTTTAAAGTGAGTGAGACGATCGACTCGATCGAGTACTTCGTTTTTCCTAACGGTTTCTTTTTCCCCGGTGCACATAAGCCGATGGTGTATCGATTCCTTCCGCACCCGACCAATCCAGACGAGTGCACATTCGACTTGTTGTTCTTACGGTTCCCCGCTGACGGCCAAGCCCCACCACCTCCCGCTCAGCCCTACGACATTGACATTCATGAGAGCTACATGTCGGTGCCTGGTATTGACCAAGGTCTGGGCTATGTCTATGACCAAGACACGGATAATATGTTCTCTCAGACCCGTGGTTTCAAGGGCAGCATGAGAACATCGCAGATCTCGGGCAATTATCAAGAGATTCGCGCCAGGCATCTGCATCAAACGGTCGATGCGTACCTCGCCCGACCGTGAAGTAGTTCTACGAGGCAAGCAGTTATGAAGTCGCTTTCGTAAATCCGATATTTAAATGCTTGAGTGAGCGCAGACAGAAATTTGGATGATGACGGAAGTCATTCTCGCCATCAATAAACCACATCTCATCTACTCGATCAACAAGAGCGCGAAACCCAATAATCAGTTCACGCCGGGCGAGCGGTGCTCCCAGACAAAAATGCGTTCCGAAACCGAACGATAAGTGACTACGTACATTGTCGCGGTTGAGGTCCATATCGGCTGGACACTCAAACTGATTATCGTCGCGATTTGCTGCGGCGTAACGCACGTTGATGACGGCACCTGCGGGGATCGTCACACCATGTAATTCAATTTCTTGAGTCGTTGAGCGAAAGAGTCCTTGCACCGGTCCTTCGAGGCGCAGCACTTCTTCGGCAAGAAAAGGTACATATTTGTCGGGATCTGACTTCAGCAGATTCCATTGATCGGGATTAGCAATCAATAGTCGAACGCCCTCAGAAAGCGCGTTGGTTGTCGTCTCTGATCCACCCACAAAGGTGTCGGCCATCATTTCGGCGTGCAGTTCGTTATCGGTCAGTGTCCGTCCCCATTCGGGAATGACGGTGTTGACCAAATCACTCAGCAAGGTGTTGTCTGGTTGCTGACGAAGACGTTCAAAGATTGGTTGGAAATAGTGTTGGGCTTCAATCTCTTGTTCAGTTGACCAGAAGGCCTCGTCATCGGTCTGCATCATTCCGAGTCGTTGCACCCAGGCGTCGGTCCAGGCTTTGATCTGCCACATGTCTTCATCACGGGCGCCCATTTGTCGTCCGATAACGATGAGTGGCAATGGAATCGCAAATGATCGAACCCAATCGCATTGGCCGTTTTCAATAAAGTCATCAATCAGTTGATGAGCAAGTACACCAATGAACGGATCCATCTCTTTGATCTTCGATGGACGAAAGGCATGATTGAAGAGACCACGCATTTCGCGATGTTCAGGATCGTCGCGAGCGGCCAAAGTGGCTCCAGGAACCCAGCCATCTTGTTCATACATGGCCTTGATTTTCGCGGATCGTGGATCAACACGGCCTCGGTGGCGAGCACTGGTGAAGCGTTCGGTGTCACTCAGGACCATTCGCACATCTTCATAGCGCGTGATGACGTACATGCCCGTTGCGTTGTCACGCCACACCGGGGCTTCGGAGCGGAGCTTTCCGTAAGCGTCATAAGGGCAGTCAGATATATCTGAGTCAAGCAAGGTCATCTTCGAGAGATCAAGATCGGAACTCATACAACTCATCTTGACGCAAATCGTTCGGCTGTAAATCAGCGGAAGGCTGGCATCGATCTATCTGGCATCGTGTCAGGGCTTCTCGCTCGGCTAGAAATAATGACTATGAGCGAACTCACTCCCGTCAATCTCGAACCAGTAAATGTCGAAGATTATGTCAATATCCAGCGTCTCATTAATCGGTACGCCGATGCGGTGATTCATCGCAACGGAGTCCAGTGGGGAAGTTGTTGGACCGATGAGGCTGTGTGGGATTTGGGTGGCGGTCGTCTGGTCGAAGGTAAAGAGGCAATTCTCAAACTGTGGTACGCCGCCATGGGCGGTATTTCGTCGGTCGTGCAAACAGTTCACAACGGAGATGCTTGGGCTGGCGCCTCGGCCAATGAGGCCACGGGGCGCTGGGCAATCAGCGAAAGAATGCGTCGGGCTAACGGCGATTCGGGAATTTTGCTCGCTCATTACGATGATGCGTACGCCAAAGTGAATGGCCAATGGTTGTTCACACGGCGCTTCTTGCAGGTTCACTACGGCGGTCCTGCCGATCTCTCGGCGAACTTTACGAACGATAAAGAGCAATTGATCGCTCGTGGCATTGTTGCCGACGTCTGAAATCTCGTAGTTTCGTCTTATGCCGGTTTTTGCATCCGATCTAGCCCGTGAGCGACCCAAAGAGGTTGCGGTTCGTGATCCCAATCGAGCCTTTACCTGGGCGCAAGTTGGGGACATTCTCAATCGCGCCGCCAACAACGCTCTTTCGGCCGATCTTGGTTCGATGCGTCGCGTGGCAGTCTTCGCCGAGAACGCGGCTGAGACCGCATTTTCTCATTTGGGCTGCCTCTTAGGAAGCGCCTCGACTGTTCC
This sequence comes from Bifidobacterium breve, assembly GCA_945896935.1. Classification (GTDB taxonomy): domain Bacteria; phylum Actinomycetota; class Acidimicrobiia; order Acidimicrobiales; family Ilumatobacteraceae; genus Casp-actino8. Next base: position 2,969 of record CAMDER010000049.1, read on the forward strand.
AGTGAACTTTCACCTCACCGCCGAAGAAGCTGCGTATATCTTGGTTGACTCTGAGTCACGCATTTTGTTTGTTGGTCCCGAGACTCTTGAGCGTGGCGTTGAAGCCGCCAAGATCGCCCGGTCGCAAGGTTCAACTCTCACCATTGTTGGTTGGGATGTAACGCACCCAGAGGTCACGAATTGGAACGATTGGCTCGCGCAAGGTGATCCGAGTGATCCGTCACTTGACGTGAAGCCCCGCGCCAATCTGTTGTACACATCTGGAACCACAGGACGTCCGAAGGGAACAGAACTTCCACCAACGATGTTTGCTGGCGGTTCAACGATGGGCGAACATCTTGAAGGTATGAAGTTGAATCGCTTCGCTGAATATGGGACTCACTTGGTGGTTGGTCCGATGTACCACACGGGTCCGTTGAACGGAATGCGTTTGCTCGTGCGCGGTGTGCCGATGGTGATTCTCGCCAAATTTGACGCTGAGCAGACTCTTGAAGCAATCGCCACGTACAAGACCGAATCTTCGGTGATGGTTCCGACCCACTTTGTGCGTTTGTTGGCTTTGCCTGAAGCAGTGAAGGCCAAGTACGACGTGTCATCAATGAAGTTGGTTGCTCACACTGGTGCGTCGTGCCCGGTTGATATCAAGCGTTCGATGATTGATTGGTGGGGTTTGATCTTCACTGATGCGTATGGAGCGACCGAAGTTGGTACGACGTGTCAAATCTCGAGTGCTGATTGGCTTGAGAACCCTGGTTCGGTCGGTCGTCCCGTTCCGCCATTCTCGGTCATCGTTCTTGATGACGACGGTCATGAGTTGCCCGCCAATACCGAAGGCCGTCTGTTCTTTAAAGATGCAACGGGTCGCGGTGTGATCTATCCGAATGATTCCGAAAAGACCAAGGCTGCCAATATCGCGCCAGGTGTGTTTACTCTCGGTGAAATTGGTTATGTCAATGACGGTGGATTCGTGTACATCACTGATCGTTTTAGCGACATGGTCGTCTCGGGTGGAGTCAATATCTATCCAGCCGAAGCTGAACAAGTGTTGGTGCAACACCCCGGTCTCTTAGACGTTGCGTGTATCGGTATTCCACACGCCGAAATGGGTGAAGAACTGAAGGCCCTCGCGATCCCGCGTGATCTGAAGAATCCTCCAGACGCCAAAGAAGTTCTGGCTTTCTGTCGCGAGCGGTTGAGTCACTTCAAGTGCCCCCGCACCATCGAATTTGTTGAAGACCTTGGTCGTAACACCATGGGCAAAATCAATAAGCGCAAACTGCGCGCTCCCTACTGGGAGAAGTAAGAGAATCAAAGTAGGAGAGTCATATGTCTGATCCAGTGCTGTTAATTGACAATCCGTTGCCGAAGGTTCGTCGATTCACTTTGAATAGGCCAGACAAGCGCAACGCGTTGAATGATGATTTGCGTGGCGCGTTGTTCGCTGCACTGCGCGAGGGTGATAAAGCGCGTGATGTTTCGGTCATGATCATTCGTGGTGCGGGCTCGGCGTTCTGTGCGGGTTACGACCTCGGCTCGCCCAATAGCGATGTTGAACGTTCAATTTCACGAGCAGACGGCTGGTGGTCGCGTCATGTCGTGAACAACTGGTTCGAAATGTGGGATATGTCGACGCCCATCATTGGTCAGGTGCATGGCTACTGTTTGGCCGGCGGTACCGAACTCGCAACAGCGTGCGATCTTGTGTATGTCGCTGAGGACGCGAAGATTGGTTATCCGCCAGTTCGATTGATGTCGCCGCCCGATATGCAATGGCAAACCTGGATGATGGGTTTGCGACGCGGCATGGAGGCTTTATTGACTGGTGACTCGATGAGCGGTGTTGAGGCAGTGACCAATGGGTTTGCTAACCGGGCCCATCCGGCTGACGAACTCGATGGAGCAGTCTTGGCAATGGCTGAACGTATCGCCAAGATCCCAGCCGACTTGTTGGCCTTAAACAAGCGAGCCGCGCACCGAGCGATGGATGTCATGGGTATTCGCGCTGGAATTCGAGCGACTGCTGAAATTCAGGCTCTCGGTTTTCATCAACCATCGTCGATGGAATACATGCAATCTTTTGTCACGAAGGGTGTCACCGCCGCGTTGAGTGAACGCGACGCGGCCTTTGGCGATTACCGCGAGTCAGGTGAATCCAAAAGTTCATAAGAAACCCCCGTGAAAGAAATAGTCCTGATACTTCGTCGTTGTATTTGATCAGGAGGGGTTGCTGTGGCAGGCTTCACAGTGCGAGTTTCCATCCGGGGCTCGAGGTCATCCATAGGGGGATACTTATGAGGAATAGAAAGATCAGTTTCGTCGCTGGCTTGGCTATTGCAGGTTTGCTTGTTGGCGCCTGTAGCGAAGATTCATCGACTACTACAAATGCTCCTGCATCGGAAGCTCCGGCAACCGACGCACCTGCCGGCACTGATGCTCCCGCAGTAACAGGCGCTCCGGCAGAATCGCCGATTTCGGCCGAGTACCAGGCTCACTCAGTTGAATACACCGGTGGAACCGCTGGTGCCGCGACTGGCACCGAGCCCTTCGTTGTGGGTTACGTGAACCAAGAAGGTGGCACACCTGGCTTCCCCGAGGCTTCCATTGGTGTTGATGGTGCCGTGTGGTACATCAACAACTACCTTGGCGGTATTGGTGGTCGTCCGATTGAACTCGCCAAGTGCATCATCACAAAAGAAGAAGACGGTCAGAAGTGCGCCCAAGAAATGCTCGCTAACGACAAGGTCTCGGTTGTTTTGGCTGGTGCCATGTTGAATGGAAACGCTCCGTTGTTGGATGGCCTTGCTGGAAAGAAGCCGGTCTTCATTTCGAACCCATTGACCACACCAGAGTTCCTGGCTACTGATGCATACGCTTTCACACCTGGTGCGCCTGGAGTTGTTGGTGGTTTGACAGTGTTCATTGCCAAGTACCTCGGTGAACTTGAAGGCAAAGACATTAAGAAGGTCGCCGTGGTATATGGTGACAACCCGTCTGGCCAGGTTGCATTCAATATGTTGACCAAGCCTGTCTTTGAAAGTCTTGGCGTTGAAGTCACCGGCGTTGCTGCTGCCGACACCGCAGGCGCAACCGAAATGGCCAGTCTCATCCAGGCTGCTGGTGCGCAAGACGCTGACGCGTTCTACCCATTGGTGACCGTTGGTAGCTGTATAGCGGTCTATGACGCTTTGGCGACTCTTGAAATCGAGACAACGGTTGTCACAACTGGTCTCTGCTTCGGTGTGCCAATGCAGACCCACCTCCAGGAACTCGGCATTGATGCCAAGTTGCCTGACGGTTGGTACTTCGGTGGTTATGGCTACTCGTATGAGATTGCTGGCAACCCCGACATTGATGCCTATATTGAAGCAATATTCGCGTATGCCGCAACCGAAGGTATGGATGCAGCAACTCTCGAATACACCGGTTTCGGCGGTCCGACATTTGGAACGTTGATGACCATTGCTCAATTCGCCAATGCTGGCGCGTCAGATTCCGAAAGCTACCGAACTGCAGCTAAGGCCTTCACCGGTCCGGGCTGGGGCGTCGTTGGACCGCAGAAGTGCGGCGGTAACCCGACGTTCCCATCGTTGTGCGGATTCCAAATCGGTGTCCAGCAGCAACAGGGTGCTGACTATGTCTCCATCATGGATGGTTTCAACGGTAAGGCCATTGACGCTCAGGCTGAATTAGGTTGATTCATTGTTGAGCAGCCTGTTGGTTGCTTAACTTCAGAGGGTGTGGCGGATCGCAAGATCTGCCACACCCTCTTTGCTAGTTCAAAATTAATAGCAGGAGTTTGCTGTGGAATCTCTCGTCAAGTTTGCCAAACAACGTAAAGGTGTTGTTGCCGCACTGATTGTTGTCGTGGTATTCGCTCTGATGTACATGACTGACGCGAAGCAGTTGGCTCCGATGTTTTCTAATGTCGGTACCGGGGCGCTCATCTCGGCAATTGCGCTGGGCGTGGTGTTGACTTTCCGTGGCTCTGGTGTTGTGAACTTCGCCAACGGCGTTGTCACGATTTTTATCGCGTATTGGTTTTACGGCCTTCGTTTTGAGGGCAAGTTGTACATTCCACCGTTACCAAACCCGCTCGCTCTCATTGAAATAGTTGTCAATCTGTTTAATGGTTCGAGGCCCAACCTTGATTTGCCCAATTGGCCGACGGTGATTGACTTACCTGGAGATCGTCTCACCCTTCCCGCTGCATTGTTGGCAGCACTCGTTTTGTCAGTGCTTCTTGGGTTGTTCTTACACTTCGTGATCTTCCGTCCCTTGCGTAACGCGCCAGTCTTGGCCAAAGTGGTCACGAGTGTTGGGCTCTTTGTTGTTCTGCAAGAGTTTGTCCGGCTGCGCTTCGGTGAGACAGTTAAATCCGGAATTCAATTGCCTCTTCCCAAAGGAAAAGTCAAACTTCCTGGAGATTTAGGCGCAATCCCCAATAACCAGTTGTTCTTGGTCGCGATCGTTGTGGCCGTGGCCGTTGCCTTGTGGGCAGTTTTCAAATACACCCGTTTTGGACTTGCAACACGCGCCGCAGCAGAAAACGAAAAGGGTGCAATTGTTCTCGGCTTTTCGCCTGATTTCTTAGCTGGATCTAACTGGGTGATTTCAACCGTCATCGCGGGCATGCTCGGAGTATTGGCTTCGCCGATCACCAATCTCGACACCATCACCATGCCATTGTTGATTGTCCCAGCGTTGGGAGCGGCGCTGATGGCTAGTTTCTCCTCATTTGGTATGACCGTGTTCGCCGGAATCGGTATTGCAATGGCTCAGGCATGGATTCAGTATCAAGGTGCGCAAACATGGTTCCCACGTGGAGTATTGCCGGCTCCTGGGTTAGTTCAAGCTCTTCCTTTCATCATCATCGTGATCGCGATGTTTGCGCGAGGAAAATCTTTGCCGGTGCGCGGGGCAGTAACGTTAGGTCGTATGCCTTTTGCGGTGAGTCCGCGAAAAGTGTTGCCACTCACGGTGCTCGGCTCGGCAGCAACCCTGGTTCTTCTCTTCGGATTTAGTTACGACTGGCGACAATCAACAATTAATACTTTGGTTGCAATCGTGATTTCACTGTCACTCGTTGTGCTCGTTGGTTTTGTTGGGCAGATCTCCTTGGCTCAAATGGCGATTGCGGGAACTGCCGGATTCTTTTTGTCGAAGTACTTCTCCGATCTTCCGTTCCCGCTTGGACCGATCATTGGGGCATTTGTTGCCGCAGTGTTCGGAACGTTGATTGCGATTCCTGCTCTTCGTGTTCGTGGTGTGAACTTGGCAGTGATCACGTTGTCCGCCGCGGTGGCGATTGAGCAATTGATTTTCAAGAACAAGACTTTTGCCGGTGAATCGGGAGCGCTTAAAGTTCCGCCGCCAGAGATTGGTGGTAAGGATTTTGGTCCAAACAATACGAATTTGAAAGTGCTCGGTTTGAAGGCCAAGGACGATATTCCACCGAATGTGTGGTTTGGTGTGGTGTGTTTGATCATCGTGGTGATTATGTGCCTGATGGTAGTGAACGTGCGTCGTTCGGCAACGGGTCGTCAGTTCTTGGCAGTCCGCAGTAACGAACGTGCAGCCGCTGCAACGGGAATCAATGTGGCGAGCGCGAAAGTTCTTGCTTTTGGTTTGTCGGCATTCATCGCCGGTATCGGTGGTGCTCTGTCTGGTTATCGATTTGGCTCGGTGACTCCGCAATACTTCGGTGCTTTCGCCTCGTTGACGTTCTTGGCTTTCGCCTATCTGGGTGGCATTGCCAGTGTGAGCGGTGCGGTAGTTGCCGGAATCATCGCTCCAAATGGTCTGAACTTCAATTTCTTAGAAAATATCTTGCATATTGACCCGGGCTATGCCACTTTGATAGGTGGGATAGGTCTTATCGTGACAGCAGTGCGAAATCCCGAGGGTATTGCTGGAACACCTCGGTTACTTGCTCAGCAAAAGGCCGAACGTAGGGCACGTAGAGAAGCTTTGTTAAGACAACAGTCAGAATCAAATAGGGAAAATGAGGGGGCTACATGAACCTATTAACAACATCGGGAATGTCAGTGACATTTGGTGGTCTACGGGCCGTCAATAATGTCGACATCACCGTCGAACAAGGAAAACTGGTTGGATTGATCGGGCCAAACGGCGCGGGTAAGACAACATTCATTGACGGCATCACCGGGTTTGTTCCAACAACTGGTCGAATTGATTTCAAAGGAACTGAAATCAATTCAATGCCGGTGCACGATCGTGCTCGGCTGGGCCTTGGTCGTACCTGGCAGTCACTTGAACTTTTCGACGACCTCACCATCGAAGAAAACATCCAAGTGGCAGCCGAACGTCAGACCGCCAAGAGCTTTTTGGCCGACTTAGTTCGTCCAGGCCGCAAGCGCGATCACAGTGGAGTCGACTTTGCCTTCGAAGTTTTGGGTATCGGCGACTTAGCCAAGAAGTATCCAAACGAGATCAGTCAAGGTCAGCGCAAGTTGGTCTCGGCCGCGCGTGCCCTTGCTGCTCGTCCCGAACTCGTATGTATGGACGAACCGGCAGCAGGCTTAGATACCAGCGAATCCCAAGAGCTCGGCCAGCGCCTCCGCAGCATTATTGATGCTGGACTCACAATTTTCTTAGTTGACCACGACATGGGCTTGGTACTCGAAGTGTGCGATTACATCTATGTCATTGAGTTTGGCGTTAAAATTGCCGAAGGACCTCCCGCACAAATTAAGAATGATCCAAAGGTCATCGAGGCTTACCTCGGAAGCAGTGCAACTGAGGGGGGACGCTGATGTCGGCTCTACTAGAAATCAAGGATCTGAATACTGGGTACAACGGTGTTTCGGTTGTCCGTGGATTGAATCTCACAGTTAATCCAGGCGAAGTCGTGGCGCTTCTCGGGCCGAACGGTGCTGGTAAGACCACGACGTTGCTCACGACCTCAGGACTCGTGCCGATTATTTCTGGAGACATCAAAGTTTTTGGAAAGTCAATTAAGGGACGGCGCCCGCACATGATTGCGCGTGAAGGTCTCGCTCATGTGCCCGAGGGGCGCGCTTTGTTTTACCAGTTGACAGTTGCTGAAAACCTCAGACTCGGCGCCGCCAAAGGGTCCGCAGATGTCAAGAAGGCTTTGGGGTATTTTCCAGCACTCGAATCGATTCTCGATCGTCGTGCTGGCTTGTTGTCTGGTGGTGAACAGCAGATGCTTGCAATGGCTCGTGCGCTCACGGTGAATCCGAAGTTGCTCATGGTGGATGAAATGAGTCTTGGTCTGGCGCCGATCATCGTCGAGCGCCTGTTGCCGATTCTGCGAACGATCGCTGATGAAACCGGTGCAGGTGTCTTGCTCGTTGAACAGCACGTACACATGGCGTTGCAGGTTGCCGATCGGGCGTACGTTTTGAGTCACGGACAGTTGGCAATGGAAGGCAATGCGGCCGAAATGGCCAAGGACCGCAGTCTGATCCAGGCCAGTTACCTCGGCGAA
>CAMDER010000050.1 GCA_945896935.1 Bifidobacterium breve
ACCGAATGGGGTTCTGGCGTGCGCTTGCGGATCGCAGCCAGCACGGTTTTGCAGGATTCTGCTCTCGGGGCCTCCATAGCGGTGAACGGATGTTGCCTGACTTTGGTGGATCAAGGTGTTGACGGCGATCAAGCATGGTGGGATACCGATGTCAGCCAAGAAACTCTTGACCGCACGACCACGGGCAAGTTGAGCGTCGGGGCGCGGGTCAATCTTGAACGACCGATGGCTTTGGGTGATCGCCTCGGCGGACACATGGTGCTCGGTCATGTGGATGGGGTTGGCGAAGTTGTTTCACCGGCACCTGATTTAGTCGTACGTGTCCCCCAAGCAATGATGCGCTACCTCGTTGAAAAAGGGTCGGTCACGGTGGATGGAATCTCTCTCACCGCTTTTGATATCACCGACGACACATTTCGTGTGGCAGTGATTCCGCATACTGCTCAAGTGACAACTCTCGGTTTTCGTCCGAGTGGATCGCTCGTCAATCTGGAAATGGACGTACTGGCTAAGCACATTGAACGACTTGTGGAGCCGTACATAAAATAACGTTACGAGAGTTCGTCAATGCGAACTTTTGAATCGATCGCTGCCGAGCGATAAATGCCCGATGCCATGAACGATGTTTCAATCTTGCGACGTTCAGTATAAATCGCGGCGCGAATTTCGTGAATGCGTTTTGAATCTGCGTTGGCGGTTGCCGCCATCTCAATGAGATGACAGGCCAAACGGAAATCGCCAGCGTTCGCAAGTTCTTCGGCACGAACTGCTAATACATCTGCCCCACCAGCCAACGTTGCGACTTCAGTTGCCAATGCGACTTCGGGTGCTGGTTTCAGATTGGCAGGATTTCCGTCGTACCAGCCGCCATACAAACGCCACAAGTTACGCACGACAAACTCGGGCTCGTCATAGGTAGGTTTGAGGTATGGCTTATTCGCCAGTTCTTCGGGCAAGCGCACTTGGTGAATGACGTCATCAAGACGTGCGCCGCTATTCATTAATGCAAGCGTTTGTTCATGTAACGATTCCAGCGCCGCTGCCGTATCGGTGAGCACTTGTCCGACGCGATCTTTTCCACCGATGGCCATGCCGTGTGCGGGCAACATCAACTCAGGTTGTTTAGCTGCCATGGCGCGCAAGGCGACCGCCCATTCCCAGGCGAAGCGTTGCACCTTTTGTGGATTGCCAGCGTTTGGGAATTGCCAAATGAATAAGTCACCAACGCACACGGCTTTCGAATCAGGCACCCAGGCCCATGTGTGATCATCAGTTTCACCACGGGCGTGATGAAGTTCAAAAGTGCGACCACCAATATCGAGTGTTGTCTCTGATCGGAACGTGGTATCGGGATAGACGAAGTCACTCGGAAACATCGGGCCGGGCAAACGGAACTGCCGCATGTTGATGTAGCCGTTGTACCCGTTCGTCAACTTGTAACGATCGAAGCGATCAACGACAGCCTCATGTGCGACGTACTGAATGGGTTGATCTGCGCGCTTTGTTGCATCGGCGTTGAATGCGCCAGCACCACCAACATGGTCGGTGTGGCCGTGCGTGTAGACCGCAGTGTTGACTCGGTCGTTTGACCAAGAGCGAAGACTGGCGACAACACTCTTGGCTGCCATGCCGTGCGAGACGTCGAACAATGCGAGTCCGTCATCGGTGTTGAAGACGACGACATTACTAAATGATTCAATGACGCCGATGCCTGGTGCGACTTCTTCTACCGGAGTTGCGTCGACGGTGACTTTCAGACCGATGGGTGCTGCGTCGGTACCGTCAACGATGCGGGCCGAACGTTCAAGCATTGATGTCATACTTCAAAACTATGTGTTTCTGGTGAGAGTTTTTACCTATTTTGAGTAATTATCCACACCAGAAGCACGGGATTAGATGAGTATGGAGCGGTCGAAAGAGGCGCTGAAGTCGTACGCGAAGCCTATGGCAATGACACTCCTAAAGCCCCGAACACAGCGCGCATGTACTGCTCGCCACGGGCGTCACCGATCACTCCGGTTTCACCAACATCCATTCGATTCATCATGTAAGCAATGCTCATCTTGCGTTCGGTGTCGATCACAATCAACGAGCCTCCCCAACCACCCCAGAAACACACCTTTCCTTCCGGGATATACGGGATTGAAGCTGGTTGCGGCAAGGCGTAGCCAATTCCGAACCGCAAGGGCAAACCAAGAACGAGATCGGGATTGTCTGATTGACGTCGGAATATCAATTCAATTGTCTCCGGTGAGAGGAACTTCTTTCCATCAACTGAACCACCATTCGCAACGATCGATTGGATGCGCGCGACTGATCGGGCGTTGCCGTGACCATTAGCGCCAGGAATTTCTGCTTTACGCCAACCAGTTGTCGCCGAATACGTTGCATCCATCGGAGGAGGTCCGGTGAACGTTTTGATCATCGGACTATTCATATCGAGTCCCGCAAGATCCACCGGGATCGGCGGTGGCGGAATCACCGGAGACACCCGACCGAATTCAGATTCGGCTAAACCAATATGAAAATCCGCGCCCAAAGGCTGCGCAATTTCTTCTTTGAAAAAGGTACCCAATGACTTTCCGCTCACGCGACGAACGACTTCACCGACGAGGTGGCCGTAGTTCAGCATGTGATAGCCCGAAGCAGTGCCGGGTTCCCACCAAGGAGCCTGACCAGCCAAACGAGCGACAGCATCATCCCAATCAAGGATGTCTTCAATGACAACGGGCTGATCCCAACCTGAAACTCCCGAAGTATGCGACATAATATGCCGCACCAAAACATTCTCCTTACCATTTTGAGCAAACTCGGGCCAATACTTGGCGACTGGTTGATCAACATCGACCGAACCGCGCTCGACTAAAAGAAGCATGCTCAACGCCGCCATCGTTTTGGTTGTCGACCAAACGTTGACGATGGTGTCGGCCTGCCATTCAACACTACGCGCTTCGTCAACCCAACCTCCCCACATGTCAACGACCATCTCACCGTTAATCGTCACAGCAATTGAGGCACCGACATCTCGTCCAGAAGCGATGTTTGCCTCAAGTGCGGCCTGAACATTGGCGAATTTAGGATCGCACATTCCTCGAACTAGTGAACTATTTGTTGATGTCATGTCATTCCCTCTGTTTTGTGGATCCCATGTAGTTTGACTCCAAGAACTGCCGCTGGTTTTGCAGAGCATTTGCCGTTCCCGAAAAAGTGAGTTCCCCTCGATTGAGTACATAAGCGCGACTAGACGACTTGAGAGCCAAATGGACATGTTGCTCAACGAGCAACACCCCGACCCCACGATCAGCAGCAAATTGTGTGAGTACTGGCAACATGCGTTGGAAAATGATGGGGGCTAATCCCAAACTCATTTCGTCGATCAACATGAGTTTCGGATCAGCAATAAAGCGACAACCCAACGACAACATTTGTTGCTCTCCACCCGACAGCAATCCGGCTTTGCGTTCAACCAAAGGTTTTAAGGCTGGAAAATACTCAAATACCTCTTCAACCTTGACTGCGCCACCTTGACGTTTGTACAGACGCAAATTTTCTGCGACGGTGAGCTGATAAAAAATGCCTCGATTTTCGGGCAGCAGTGATAATCCTTGTCGCACAATCTGATGAGTTGACAATCCGGTCACCGGTCGATCATTGAAAAACACCGCCCCGTTGATTGCTGGCAACAGACCAGCGATTGTATGCAACAAAGTGGTCTTACCAGCTCCGTTGGGACCCAACAACGCGACAACTTCACCTCTCTCAACCATGAGATTGACGTCGTGAACAACAGCGACACCGTTATGACCTGTCGTCAAAGAGTTGACTTGAAGAAGGGTCACGCCTCCACCTCGCTTGTCGCTCCCAAGTAAGCCTCAATAACTCCTGGATCTTTCTGAATCTGTTCTGGACTTCCAGAAGCAATCAGACGTCCGAAGTCAAGTACAAAGATTCGATCACAAACCTCAAGAACTAAATCCATATCGTGATCAACAAGCAGAACCGCAGTACCTGATTGAGCAATGTCAACAATTCGCGCACCAAGCGCCTGTGTCTCTGACGAACTTAACCCAGCGGCTGGCTCATCAAGCATCAGCAACTTTGGTTGGGCGACCAAGGCTCGAGCAACTCCGAGTAATTTCTGTTGTCCAAGTGAAAGTTCATTTGTATCAGTTCTACTATCTACATTTAGTCCGACTGCTTGCAGTGCGGCGTCAACTTGAATTTTTCGTTTTTCCTTAGTGGGCATAATTAAGTCTTGAACAACGCTAGAGATTGTTGAGTCTTCAAGAGCGACAAGAACATTGTCGCTAATAGAGATATCTGTGAACAGTTCGACTGATTGCCAGGTACGCCTTAAGCCAAGCCGAGCAATTTCGTGAGGCGCCACCCCACGAATCTCTCGGCCATCAAATTGAATCACCCCTTCGGAATGCGTAAATCCGGTCACCGCATCAATGAATGTTGTCTTTCCAGCACCATTCGGGCCGATTAAACCGACGATCTCGCCTTTCCGTACGTCGAGATCGACATTTCCAACCGCAGTTAGTCCACCGTATTTGACCGTCAAGCCAGAGATCTGAAGAACTGACTCAGCATTGCTGAGATCGCGTTTGATTGGGTGGGATGCGATTCTCACAACATCGGGCGACGCTGATTCGTTGGATTTATCTTGAGTTTTGCCTCGGTGCCGAAGTGCTGCGAATCTCTCGGCTGTACGTCCCGCTATTCCCTGAGGATTGAAGATTGCGGTGAGAATTAGGGCAACTCCTGCGATCAGGGTGTAACTCTGTCCGAGTTCAATATTGCGATCCAAAATTACAAACGTCAGTCCCAACGGGGCCGATAATCCTGCGACTAATGCACCGCCCACCGAAGTGATGCCACCGAGATAAGCGAAGGCCATAAAACTGAGGCTCACAAATACCGTGAAACTCTCAGCCGACAATTGACCACGGCTATAACCAATGAAGCAGCCACCCATTCCAGCAAGACCTGAGGCAATAGCAAAAGCCAACAATTTGCTTGCAGCAACACTGATACCAACCGATGCAGCTGCTCTTTCATTTGAACGTACTGCCAACAAGCGTCGCCCAGTACCGCTACGAATCAGGTTTGTGACCATGATGCATGCCAGTGTCGCAAACACAACGACCAAAATTCCAAAGCTCAAACGGGCAATATTGCGACCTTCTCGCACCCCAAGGTCTAATCCGAAAAGTGAGGGCTTTGAAATGATGCTTCCAGATGATGAAACAAAGTTGCTGTTTCTAAAAACGAATTTCTCTAGTGCTAGTCCACTTGCGAGAGTCACTACTGCCAATTGGGTTCCACGAATACGAAGTGCCGGTATTCCAACCGCGACACCAACCAAAATAGAAACCAACACAGAAAGGACTAAACCAATCGGAAAATTCAGTCCAGAGACTGAACAAAACTTTGATAACGCGAACCCAGCCGTTCCAGCAATACCTGCCTGAGCAAGTGAAATTTGCCCAACGAGCCCCGTCAGCACCACGAGTGACAACATGATCATTGACACGATCAAGCTCGTCATCAAACCAAAGCGATATCCCCCGCTCAGCAATGCCATCAAGCCGATCGCCACGAGACCACACAAAAATATGTAGCGCGTTTGAATTGTTGGTTGTCGCACTGGAGGTAATTGATCAACCCTCAAAGATCCTCGATCGGGAAGAGATTGACCAAGTAAAAAAAGGGCTAAGACAATAACTAAGAACGGAACGGCATCGGTGAGACCGGTCCTCGCCCAATCAGGCCACCAACTTTTTGTGGTGAGGTATTGCACCACCGACTGAAAAGAACCAAGGCCAAGCCCAGCAACGAGCGTCACTGAAACCGACCGTAATCGACCAATCAAACTGGCCGCCAAAGCAGGGACAATGGCAAAAATATAGGTACCAGCATTCAAACTTGACAGCGGTCCAGCAAGTATCACGACGAAACTCGTCACCACTCCCGAAATCAACCACGTGAAACCAGCCAAAACTTGTGGCGAGTAACCAGCCAACGAAACCGTTGATTCACTTTCGGCTGCGCCACGAGTCGCTAGTCCCATGCGAGTGAACCGAAGGTAGGCCCAGAGCAATAACCCAATGGCTGCAACGATAAGTGAAAGCCAAAGTCGATCCCGAGGAAATGTGACGCTTGAAAATGTGACTGTTTCGTTCGGAAGAATCGGAGTCATAACTCGCGGGTCACTGCCAAAGTGCATCACAATCAGCGACTGAACAACAATAAGAATTCCAACGGATGAGACAACTCGAGCCAGTACTGGCGCATTACGAAGAGGTCGAAAAACCAAGAAGTGCACCCCAAGCGAAAGGGCAGCAGACGACAAAAGGGCGATCAGCAAACAAAAAAGAAATGGAGGGTTGCTCATTAAGTGGAGGGAGTGAGGGACCACGACAATTGGCAGAACCAGATCGCCGGTTTTTCTCAATTCATCAAAGACGTACACGCTCCACACAGCCAGAGCACCAGCTGCAAAATTGATAATTCCCGTCCCACGAAAACCAACAACAACCCCAATTCCAAGTGCGGCGTACAAGGCTCCGGCACCAAGGCCAATGAGTGCGAATAGGAGAAGTTGCGTCATCTGGATCACCCGGGTCGATCATCAATTATTTGTAGATTAAAACGTCTAAGTCGCGTGGGGTGCCCCGAGCATTACCCGAGACACCCCGACAACTTATTTTCTATTTCTAAACAACAGACTTTTCGGGTTCAGTTAACGAGTCCAGCCATGTCAGCAAAATCACTGACGATTTTTCGGACCAATTTTCCGTCGGCAGCCTTTTCAATCTTGAATACAGCCAAAGTTGAATGGCACGCTGAAGGCGAATCGGCCCAGAGAGCTTCTCCGCAGTGCAAGTCGGGACCGAAGTAGCCAGGGAACACTTGGCTCACGATGGTTGACTTCACCGTTTCTCCATTGACCTCTTGGTCATTCGGAATTGCCTGAAGAATTTCTCGAAGCTCCATCCAGCCGCCATAAGAGACTGGGGCAAAACCATTGATTAAGTCTTCATGTCCAGCTGCCGTCATGTCGGCTGAATACTTGTCAAGACGAGCCTGAATCTCGGCAGGAGCATCGTCGTACGACAGCGGTGACCAGTAGTCAACTTGGTTGTATGTACCAAGAGCCAAGTCTGGAAGAACATTCAAGTACACGTTGCATGATCCTGCGAAAACCGCGCCCGTAAATCCAACCGAAGCTGCAGCACTAACGAGTCCAATGCAGTCAACTTCAGTCAAAATTCCGGACACTGCTTCGACACCATCGGCCTGCAACGTTGCCACGGCCGTCGCCCAGTCAGGGGTAGTCGCATCGACGTAGACCGGAGTCACATCAAGACCCAAAATTTCGGCGTAGCTTTCAATCTTTGACTGGTAGGCCTTACCTGCTGGATTGTCAGCAAAAATCATTCCGACTTTGGTGTATCCAAGATCCTTGAATGTCTGCAATGGTCCAACAAAGAATGCTCCAGACGCTGCATGCAAAATGAACGAGTTGGCATTGCTTTCTTGGACGGGGCCCCAACCGTTTGTAGTGATGTAGGGAATTCCAGCTTCATCGTAAATTGGGTTTGCGGCATCGGATGCCACATCAAGACCCGTATAGGCAATTGCCACGTTTTCTTCAATCAATTTATTTGCACAGTTAATGGATCCCTCAGGCGATGCATCGGCGTCACAGGAGACAATTTCAATCTGCGCACCATTGATTCCGCCATCAGCGTTAATCGCGCCAATAGCGATTTCGGCGCCTGTGCGAATTTCGGGGAGCAACGCATCATTGTTAACGATTCCAACCTTGATGGTTTGTCCGTCACGATTGCCCGCATTTTCTGTTGGGATTGAAGTATCACTGCCATCAGTTGTCGCTGGCGCATCAGTAGATGGTGCGGCTGATTCAGCGGGAGCTTCAGTTTCTGTACTCGCGCCGTCGTCACCACCACATGCGACGCCCAATAGGACGGCAACGCTCAGTAGAGCAATACCCCTCAACTGACGTCCCCGGTTGTTCTTGTTACCACTCATATATCTCCCCTTGTGTGATTGGTCGAATGACTTCGAACCAGTTGATTGACGTTTTTCAAGAAGTCTCTTGATTACTTTCTGGTGCAGTCACCGATTTTTCAAGAAGCGCAAAAAGCTCGGCCCATCCCACGAACTGGGATTGTTCTTGACCATTGACGGTGCAAAAACCAGCCACGCGCACGATGGACGAATCGTGAGAATTGCTTTCCCTGTTCAATTGCAATTCGATGCGCGCCACAATGCTCTCCCCCTTCCTTCACTGCCCCGAAATCATCATTCTCCCCCTCCTCCTGCACCACCAGTAGGGGTTCCCCTACTACCTTGTGGTCTGGGTGAAATAGAGTGTTTCCAATGTCCCCAGTTCGTCAATTCCCGGCATTGCCGCTCCTCACGCCGCAAATGGTGGGACGCGACCACGAAATTGCCCGCATTCTCGATGTCTTCAAACAAGTTGAAGCGGGCCAAGCGTCTAGCGTCGTCATACGAGGGGCAGGAGGAATAGGGAAGTCACGCCTTGCCGAAGTTGTATTGGAACGAACCGAATCAATGGGGGCAATCTGTCTCAAGGGCCGAGCCAGTCGCTTTGACCGCGGAATCCCCTATTCGCTGGTGAACGAATTTCTTCAACCACTACACATTGAAAGTGAACTCGTCACTCAGTCATCGAGAGATCTCAAAACTCTCCTGGAAAAGACTTCAGGAATTACCACCAAAAAGTCACGTGCGAGGGAACCACAAGATGTTCTCGGACTCGCGACATCAATCTTGCGCGAGTTAGCACGCCTATCACCAATCGTGATTTCCTGCGATGACATTCATCTCGCCGACGCTGATTCGGTGGCTTTGTTCGCCATGCTCTCTCGTCAGTTATCACATTCACGAATTCTCTTTATCGCCACTCTTCGTAACCAAGCCGAGTATCAGAATCAAGACATCGCTCACATGATTGAGCAGTTTCAAAGCGATGATCACAATCAAGTCATTGACTTACACCCACTTGGTAAATCTGAAATCCGCTCAATGATCAAAGGGATGTTGTCAACTAGTCCGAATGAAGACTTAGTCACAATCGTTGAAATCACAAGTAATGGCAATCCATTTTTCGCCATCGAGTCCACACGCCTACTTATGAACTCGCATCGTATTGATCTCTCGGGTTCTATCGCGCGACTTGTTGACGATGCCCAACTACCTCATCCAGAAACAGCCATCATTCACCGTTTCTTTGAAATTGGAAGTGCAGATACTCAGGTTGCCAGAGTTCTTTCTGTTTTTCGTCGGATTTCACTACGACTACTTCCACTCATCGCTAGCCTCTCCAGTCTTTCGGAAGACGAAGTCACCTCAAGTTTTGATCGACTTGTGGTGGCCCAGATTTTGATTCCACTCGGCAAACACGAGTTTCAATTCGCTCACAGCATTCTTCGCGACGCGCTTTACGACGACATCGGGCCAGCCGAACAGCGACATTTTCATCGTTCAATCGCCAATCAGTTGATGGATGACCGACGACGAGGCGCTGTTGTAGACATCGCCGAATTAGCAACACATATGGTTGAAAGTTCTGACCATGGTGATCCTGAGTGCATTCAGATTCTTAGTGAAGCTGGTCATGCCGCTGGCAACACCGCACCACTCGTCGCAGCACAGTGGTTTGGACAAGCCGCAAGCCTCGTACAACAAGGAACTCAACAGTGGGCCGAATTGCTCTCGCTACAAGCTCGTTGGCTTTTCATCGCATCGCGACCATCTGAATCTGCTTCGATAGCGATAGAGGCACTCAAAGTATTAGCAGCTGGCCCATCTCGCTCACGAACACTGGCCGACACAGTCAACTGCCTCTACATATCGGGGAATCTCAGTTCGGCGATCTCAATCATTGACGACGAGGAGAGTTCTGGTCGCGAAGTTTCTGTATCGCTGCTTGCTCAACGGTCGCACTTTCTGACGAACACCGGAAGAATTGACGAATCATCGTTTGCGCATATTCCGCCGGGTGCTTCTTTGCCGATATCTGATCTTAGTGTTGTTCTCTCTCATGATCTTTTGAACTCAATGTTGTTGGTTGATCACTCCACGGCTGAAATTCACGCAAAATCGTTGCAAGAAATCAAACAGGACGCAAACGTTCGCGCCAAACAAGCAATATCAGGAACCTTGGCTCTCGCCTACTACTCACTCGGCGATATCCCAGCTTCTCTTTCGGAGATCAAATCATTTGAAGAACTGAACGAAAATCCACATACCTTAAGTATCGGTTGTCAAATTGAGGTCGCTAAAACTTC
>CAMDER010000051.1 GCA_945896935.1 Bifidobacterium breve
CCGACTTGGAATCAAGTCACTGTCGCTGCTCAACGTGGCGGAGGACTTCACGTCAGCAAAGCCGGAGCCGACGGGCTTCCTTTTTTTGATTCAACTTTTGACGCAGTCGTCGCTTGCCTAGTTTTTGAACACATTCAAGATGTTGATACCGCCATCTCAGAAGTTGCGCGTGTCTTAAAACCCGGCGGCCGATTCTGTTTCTTTCTGAATCATCCGCTCCTACAGACTCCTGGTAGCGGTTGGATTGATGACCAAATACTCGATCCACCAGAGCAGTACTGGCGCATTGGTGCGTACTTGATTGAACAAGAATCCAATGAAGAAGTCGAAAAGGATATTTTTATCCCTTTCATCCACCGACCATTGAGCAGGTATATCAATGCGCTCATCGCAAATGGTCTCTATGTTCAGCGAATGCTCGAACCTGCTCCTCCGCCTGGATTTCTCGCTCGAGCCGCCGAATATGAAGATGCCTCGACGATTCCGCGCCTGCTGTACCTACGTGCAGTGAAATTAGATGTCTAGTCATCGCATATTGAAGATTGGAGTTCAACTCCAGACGCACGTCGTTCCACCAACGGCTTATAGCAGTGTCGTTGAAGAAGCCTTAAACCTCGGAGTTGATTCAGTATTCCTGTGGGATCATCTTGTTCCCTTCACTGGTCAAGAAAATGATATTGCTTGGGACACGGTGACTCTTCTTGGTTCTCTCGCCTCGTTGTTTCGAGATCGTGATCAGTTGTTGGGCGTCTTGGTCTCTCCATTATCGATTCGTGAGCCAGCGGCGTTGGCTCGATCGGCCGCAACAATTGCCCTTCTTGGAAATGGAACCTTTATTCTCGGAGTCGGTTCAGGAGGATTTGTCCACGATGACAACCTCACTGATGCCCCCAAGGACTTGTCGACACGGATGAAATTGTTTTCGAGAAGGCTGGCATTCCTTCGCGATGAGGTTTCGAGAATGAACGAAGAGTGCGGAACCAATATTTTGATTTGGGTCGGCGGTTCTGGTGAAGGCGTCACAATTCCTTCAGCAATCACCTACGCCGACGGTTGGAGTGGTTTTGGACCACCGACAGAATTTGCCAGAAAGGTGAAGTACTTCATGGGAACCAATCTTGATATCAGCGTTCTCCTCACTAAGAATGATCTAAATCACGATCTTCAGGCTTATTTCGATGCTGGCGCTCACCATGTCATTCGCAGCCTCCGACCTAGCGGGGAAAATGCATTTGATTTGTCCCCGATTTCGCAAATGCTCTCCGAGCGAGCACAGTTGATCGGTAGTTTGTAGACGTGGCCGACATTTTGGTGATCACTGGACTATCCGGAGCAGGTCGTTCTGCGACCGCGGCTGTTCTAGAAGATCTCGGTTGGTATGTCGTCGACAACCTGCCAACTTCATTAGTTGACACAATCGTCGAATTGGCGAGCGTTCCCGGCTCGGAAATTGATCGCTTGGCGTTGGTCGCTGGCCGTCAGCATCTGGAACTCATGCCCAAAGTTGCGGCAATGCGCGCGAGTGGACATCAAGTCCGTGTGGTTTATCTTGACGCAACAAATGCTGAACTCGTCAAGCGTTACGAATCTTCGCGTCGTCGTCATCCCCTTGATTCTGAAACCGATGGGCTACTAGAGGCCATTCAGTTGGAACGTCAACTGTTAGAACCGATGAAGGGCGATTGCGACCTAGTGATCGATACAACAGAACTGAATGTTCACCAATTGAAAACAAAATTGGTTGGCGCGTTTGAAGTTTCGTCTCTTGAACGCTTGCAAGTGTCGGTGGAGTCCTTTGGGTTTAAGCATGGTTTACCTCTTGACGCTGACATCGTGATGGATGTTCGGTTTTTGCCGAACCCACATTGGGAAGAAGGTCTACGTTCACTGACCGGTCTTGATTCTGCGGTTCGAGACTTCGTTCTAGATCGTGTCGAGTGTTCTGACTTTATTCAGGGTCTCGTCGGGCTCCTTGAAACGGTGTTGCCTCATTACGCGGCCGAAGGCAAGAGTTACTTGACGATTGCCATCGGATGTACTGGTGGTCATCATCGTTCGGTGGCAGTGGCCGAGGAGATCGGGAGTCGCCTGCGCGCTGCTGGTCAACCAGTTCGGGTCTCTCACCGAGATATTGCCCGCTAAGCCACGACCCCGGTTGAGGTTTTTTGTCATCTGCGACGTCGTGAGATTGGGAGAAATCCTTTGGGCGGGTACCCCACAGACTAGGTTTTAGACGTCTCAAGGACATTGGTGAGTAGATCACGTCGTATATCGAAAGGACCGCCATGACTGTGCGAGTTGGTATTAATGGATTTGGCCGAATTGGTCGTAACTTCTTCCGCGCGGTTCAGGCTCAAGGAGCTGATATTGAGATCGTTGCTGTCAACGACCTCGGATCGGTTAAAACGATGGCTCATCTTTTGAAGTACGACTCGGTAATGCGTCAACTTCCCAACGACATCAAAGTCTCAAAGAATGGCATCAGCGTCGATGGAGTTGAGATCAAGGTACTGAGCGAGCGCGATCCGAAGAATCTTCCGTGGGGAGAATTGGGCGTTGACGTAGTTATTGAGAGCACCGGATTCTTTACCAAGCGCGATGCTGCTGCTGCTCACCTTGAAGGTGGAGCGCCGCTCGTCATCGTTTCGGCTCCATGCGATGGTGCAGACGCCACATTCGTTTACGGGGTCAACCACAAAGATTTCGATTTCAAAACGCAGAAGGTCATCTCGAACGCTTCATGCACCACGAACTGTTTCGTTCCGATTGTCAAAGTTCTTGATGATGCTTTCGGAGTTGAGCAGGGTCTGATGCAAACAGTTCACGCCTACACCGGCGACCAGTCGCTAGTTGACGGCCCGCACAGCGACCTTCGTCGTGCGCGTGGCGCAGCAATAAATATCGTCCCGACAAATACTGGCGCTGCTCGCGCGACGAGCCTGGTGCTCGAGAGCATGAAGGGCAAGCTTGACGGAACTTCGTTGCGTGTCCCGGTACCGACCGGATCGATCGTTGACTTCACTGCCAACTTAAAGAAGGCGGCAACAGTTGAAGAGATCAATGCTGCCTTTAAGAAGGCTGCTGCATCTGGGCCCTTGAAGGGTGTTCTTCGTTACACCGAAGATCCGATCGTCTCGAGCGACATTGTTGGCGATCCGCATAGCAGCATTTTTGATGCGGGGCTCACGATGAGTCTGGGCAAAATGGTCAAAGTCTTGTCGTGGTACGACAACGAATGGGGCTACAGCAATCGCCTCGTCCAGATGACATTGTTCGCTGGATCCAAGGTTCCCAAGAAGGCTCGCCGCTAATTCTGATATGAGCAAAAGTATTCCCACTCTTGAGGATCTTGGAGACGTTTCTGGCAAACGTATTCTTGTTCGTACCGACTTCAATGTCCCGATGGAGACGAGTGCTTCGGGCAGTCGAACAATTGCCGACGACTTTCGCATCAGGGCGGCATTACCGACAATTAACTGGCTGACCGAAAGGGGAGCCACAGTTGTTTGCGCAAGCCATTTGGGCCGACCCAAAGGCAAGGTTGAAGACAAGTATTCAATGCTCCCGGTCGCTGCACGTTTGACCGAACTTGCTCCCGGTGTTGAACTCTTAGAAAACTTACGTTTTAACGCAGGTGAGGAAGAGAATGACCCATCTTTCGTGTCGAGCCTCATTGCAGGCATCGACATGTATGTAGATGATGCATTCGGCGCCGCTCACCGTGCTCACGCGTCGATTGTCGGCCCTTCGAAAACTTTGCCCTCAGCGATGGGACGCCTGCTGCAAAAAGAAGTTGAAGTTCTCTCGACTTTAAGAAACAGTCCCAAGCATCCTTTTGTCGCGGTTCTCGGTGGCTCGAAGATTTCCGACAAATTGGGTGTTGTCGAGGCATTGCTGAATGTGGTCGATTCGCTGGTTATCGGAGGCGCGATGTGCTTCACGTTTCTGGCAGCGCAGGGTTATTCAATTGGCGACTCACTTTTTGAACCCGACCAAGTTGATACATGCAAGCGGCTCTTATCACTTGGCAAACCGATTCATTTACCAGAGGACATCATTGGGTTAGATGCCGATGGCAAGTACGCGACTTACGGTCGGCGTTTGCCACCTGGAGCAAAAGGTTTTGATATCGGTCCAGGTTCTGCAGCGGCATTCAGCGACATCATCATGGAATCGCGTACGGTTTTCTGGAACGGTCCAATGGGAATGTTTGAAGACGAACGTTTCGCTGGTGGAACTCGAACCGTGGCCCAGGCGATGGCAGACACGAAGGCATTCACAGTTGTTGGCGGGGGAGACTCTGCAGCAGCGCTCGCGCAGTTTGGTTTTGATGATCAGGTCGATCATGTGTCAACAGGTGGCGGAGCGTCACTTGAATTACTCGAGCTTGGCGACTTGCCTGGTCTTGCTGCCTTAAGGGAGGCCCCTAATGCCCGCTAGTTCTCGTCGTCCATTGATTAGTGGTAACTGGAAGATGAATATGAACCATTATGAAGCAATTCATTTGGTTCAGAAGTTGTCGTACCTTTTGACAAAGGAAGATTTCGAAAAAGTGGATGTCTCGTTGCACCCTCCTTTCACCGACATTCGCAGTATTCAAACTGTTCTTGAAAGCGACAAGTTAGCGATGTTGCTTGGCGCACAGAATTGTCATACCGATGAGAAGGGTGCATTCACGGGCGAAGTCTCACCAGCTTTCTTAGGAAAGCTCGGAGTCAAATATGTGATTTGCGGTCATAGTGAACGCCGCCAATATTTTGGTGAAACTGACGAGTTCGTAGCCGCGAAGGTTGCTGCAGTCTTGAAGTTCGACATGCTTCCGATTGTGTGTGTCGGCGAAACCAAAGACGAACGTGAAGATGGAACAACTCTTGACAGGGTCGAGTCACAGGTGAAGGGTTCTTTGAAGGGTCGGACAGCGGATCAGATTGCTGCTTTAGTCATTGCCTACGAACCGATTTGGGCTATCGGAACTGGACTCACAGCTACGGCTCAAGATGCTCAAGATGTCTGCCACCACATTCGTTCAGTGATTCGTACTGAGTGGGGTAATGAGGCATCTGAGAAGGTGCGAATTCAATACGGCGGCTCAGTTAAGGCCGGAAACGTGTCAGAACTGATGGCGCAACCCGATATTGATGGAGCGCTCGTGGGTGGAGCAAGCATTGATCCCGATGAGTTCGCCCGCATCGTACAATTCAAGTTGTCCTAAACGCTCTGTGTGATTCGCTTCGAGCCAATTGTTCTATGCTTGACACGTGGCCTCATCGGAAACAGTCGTAATGGAAGCCGTTCCCACGCTTGACGCCGGCTTAGAAACTGGGGGTCTTTCACCTTGGCAACTCGGATTACGCCGTTTTAAAAAGGGACGCCTTGGCTTATTTGCTTTTTGGATCGTCACATTTTTCTTTTTTGTGGCGATTTTCGCACCCATTATCGTGCGGGTGCTCAACGTCGATCCGTACGCCTTAGATCGCGCGTCTCTTAACGATTATGGTCTGCCAAAAGGACCATTGGGAAGTATGTCCTGGAATCACCCGTTAGGCGTTGAGCCTGGTACGGGGCGGGATATTTTGGGTCGGCTCATTTACGGGTCGCGACTATCGCTCATCATTGGAACGGTCGGAACGGTTTTGAGTACGGCATTCGGAGTCCTTTTGGGAATTGTCGCAGGATTGCGCCGCGGTTGGGTCGATTCGTTGATCAGTCGAATTGGCGATGTGGCCTTAGCGTTTCCCTCGCTTTTGCTGATTATTGCTCTCGCTAATCCGATGACACAAAGGCTTGAGAGTTGGGGAGTTCCAAAGGGGAACACCGCCAAGTTGACCTATATTCTCGCGATCTTGACCATATTCGGATGGGTGTATATGGCTCGATTAGTGCGGGGACAGGTGTTGTCGCTGCGAGAACGTGATTTCGTCGAAGCGGCACGTTCGTTTGGCGCTGGAACGGGACATTTGGTGTTTAAACAGTTACTACCCAACCTATGGCCACAGATCATCATCTTTGTCGCGATGAGTCTGCCTGGATATGTTTCCCTCGAAGCAACGCTGTCCTTCCTCGGTGTCGGGTTCCAGGCACCTACTGCCTCATGGGGAATCATGCTTGGCGATTCGGTCCGTTATTACCGGGCCGACACCGCCTATCTATTCATTCCGGGTGGAGCCCTGCTGATCTTGGTTTTGGGTTTTAACCTGCTGGCCGATGGTTTGAGAGACGCTTTCGACCCTCGCAGTGATCGTCAACAGTTATAAAGCCCGGGGCATCCGACCTTGGTCTAGGTTGTCCAACCGTTGTGGTAAATTCTTAGTAAATAAACGATTCGTCCACGGACGAAGTTGAGGGGGAAATCATGAAACGCAATCGAATCATCGCTGCCCTAGCCGCAGCAGGCATTTTCTTGTCTGCCTGTGGTGGCTCAGGCATGGGTGCGCAAAGTGGTGAAGAGTCGGGTGGTCGATCAGCATCTCTGGACGGCACTCAAGACGGCGGCACTCTGCATGTGCTCACGGTCCAAGAGGGAGCGTCGACACTCGACCCTCAGCGCGTCTACACCGGTGCTGAGTTGGGAGCATGGGGCTCAACGTTCACTCGCACATTGACCTCGTATCAACCTGTCGCCGGCGAGGACGGCACCAATTTGGTAGCAGACATGGCTACCGATTTGGGTACTGCCTCAGATGACCTGAAGTCTTGGACCTTCACCTTGCGCGATGGTTTGACCTGGGAAGATGGATCCGAAGTGACATGCGCCGACATCGCTTACGGCGTGTCGCGTACCTTTGCGGCCGAAGTGACTGCTGGTGAAGGCCCGATGTATGCGTTGAGTTACCTGAATATTCCTGAAGGCGATTCTGACTTTGGCAGCGCTTATCCCGGCCCATGGTTGGCCGATGAAGAACAACAAGCATTGTTTGATGAGGCAGTGCAATGTGATGGACAAACCATCACCTTCAATTTGCAAGTGCCCGTTGCCGACTTTAATTACACGGTTGGTTTGCTTGCGTTCGCCCCAGTGCCAAAGGACAAAGACACCGCCGATCAATATGGCTTAGCACCATTCTCAAATGGTCCTTTCCGTGTTGAGTCGTACGAAGAGGGCGTCGAGATGGTTCTTGTTCGCAACGAGAACTGGAACGCCGACTCGGACACAGTTCGCAAACCACTTTTGGACAAGATTATTTGGCAGTTCGGTGTCGATGAAGCAGTCATCGACGAGCGAATGTTGGCCGACGCTGGCGAAGATAAGAACACCATTGTGTACGGAGGCATCTTGCCCGAGAATCTTCAGACTGTTTTCGGTGATGATTCGTTGAAGGATCGTCGTACCGATGGTTTTGATGGTTTCGTTTCGTACACAATGTTCAACGTCGAGACTGTTAACTGTCTTGAAATTCGCCAGGCAGTTTGGTTGGCGCTTGATCGTGAAGCATTGCGTACAGCAGCAGGTGGACCGTTCACCGGTGAATTTGCCAAAAGTTTCGTGGCTCCGTTGCTGGCCGCAGACTACGAACCAGCCAAGTTGGTTGATGGTCTGAACGAGGACGGCACCGCCAATGTCGAAGCCGCTGTAGCGAAGATGGAAAAGGCGAAAGAAGCTTGCCCTGAACTGCATGCTCGTGCCACTGGCGAAGGTCTGCGTTTTGACCACCCAGATTCGGTCACATGGCAGAAGAACATTGCAATTTGGATTGATTCTTTAGGCGCTGCCGGAATCAAGATCATTGACAATCCCATTGAACCGTCGAAGTACTACGCCACTATTAATGGTGATCGTGGAGACCTCATGCGTGCTGGCTGGGCTGCTGACTGGGCGAATGCTTCAACAGTTATTCCTGAACTTTTCGCCGAAGACGGTGGATTTAACTACCACAGCAATGAAGGTGATCCAGCCTTCGCTGCTTTCCAGACCAAGATCGATCAAGCTAAGGCCGAAACCGATCGAAGTGAGCAGTCGAAGTTGTGGAAAGAACTCAATCAGTACGTGATGGATCAAGTCTGGTCTATCCCAGGATCGGCCACCAAGAGCCAGAACCTAGTTGGTTCTAATGTGCGCGGCGCCTATCAGTGGAAGCCGTTTGGTTGGTACAACCTCGGAGCTATTGGCCTAGCGGGCTGACATCTGACTTAAGTGGGTGGTGTTTTACGACTAACGTCGTGAAACACCACCCACGAAACAGTTTTGCTTATGTTTTATTTCATCACACGTCGTTCTTTTTTTGCTGTCATTTTGTTGTTTGTGGTCAGCATCTTTACGTTTTGGATCTTTTCGGCCCTTCCGGCAGATCCAGCAGCTTTAACCTGTGGTAAGAACTGCCGACCCGAAGTCATTGAAGCGAATCGGGCTCGACTCGGATACGACAAACCTTTCCTTGAACAATATGGGTCGTATATGAAGGGCATTTTTGTAGGTCGCACTTATGGCGAAGACGAATCAGGAGTGCATTGCGCAGCTCCGTCTTTGGGTTATTCATACGACCGTCACGAGTGCGTGACGAGTCTCGTTGCCAAAACTATTCCTGTGACAGCGTCAATTGCTCTCGGTGCCTTTGTTTTATGGATGTTCTTCGGAATTTCTCTGGGGACATTCGCTGCACTCCGACGGGGAAAGTGGCCTGATCATTTGTCCAATGTTTTTAGCGTCGTAGGAATTAGTTTCCCTTCCTTCTTTTTAGGTTTGCTTTCAATTCTGGTTTTCGTGATTTGGACCAGCATCTTGCCTTTTCCTCAATATGTAGGCATCACCGAGAACCCTCTGAAGTGGTTGACGGCGCTTATTTTGCCCTGGTGTGTGCTCGCTGTTCTTTCTGCTTCAACGTACATTCGTCTCACTCGAAACGGAATTCTCGAAGTGATGAATGAAGAGTTTGTTCGACTCGGAATCGCTAAAGGTTTGCCGCGCAGAACTTTGATTGTCAAATATGTTCTGCGTGCCGCTTTGACTCCCATTGCGACGATCGCCGGTATTGATTTTGCATTTCTTTTGGGTGGTGCGATTGTGACAGAAAGTGTTTTCAACCTTCCTGGTCTTGGAAAACTCACGATCGCCGCAGTCATTAATTCTGATTTACCGATCTTGGTTGCAACGACATTGGTCTCAGCAGTGTTCATCGTTGTCGCGAATGCAATTGTCGATATTTTGTACGGATACCTTGATCCAAGGGTTCGAGCAAAATGACGGAACCCTTGTTATCTGTTCGAGACTTACATGTCAGTTTCGGCACCAGCGAGGGCGTTGTTCAAGCTGTCCGTGGAGTCTCTTTTGATATCAGCCAAGGTGAAACTTTGGCAATTGTAGGTGAAAGTGGTTCAGGCAAATCGGTGACGGCGAGTGCGATTATGCGCCTCAATTTTGGTGCAGATGTTCGCGTTTCGGGTTCGGCATCCCTTGATGGGCAGGATATTTTGTCGATGTCAGAAGAAGGCGTTCGACAGCTGCGCGGAAAAGATATCGCAATGATTTTTCAAGACCCGCTCACGGCTTTAAATCCTTTCTATACAGTCGGCAATCAGATTGCTGAGGCCTACGCCATTCATCATCCGGGTACCTCTAAAAAAGATTTACGAGAATTGGCACTCGATTCAATTACTAAAGTAGGAATTCCAGAACCGCTGAAACGTCTGAATCAGTATCCGCATGAATTTTCTGGAGGGATGCGCCAACGAATCGTGATCGCTATGGCGTTGATAAACAGTCCGAAGTTGCTGATTGCAGACGAACCAACAACTGCTCTGGACGTCACGGTTCAAGCGCAAATTCTTGAATTGATCAGTGCTATGCAAGAAGCGCATGGCTCGGCCGTTATTTTAATTACTCATGACTTGGGTGTGGTTGCCGAAGTAACAAAACGGGTCTTAGTGATGTATGCCGGACGTTTGGTCGAAACGGCTTCGGTTGAAGATGCCTTCAATTCTCCTACTCATCCGTATACACGTGGGCTTCTGAATTCAGTTAGGAGTTTGGATTCTGATCGACATAGTCGTTTAGAACCAATACCAGGAAATCCTCCGTCTTTGATTGACCTTCCCTCAGGTTGCCCTTTCCATTTACGTTGTCAATATGCCGCGTCGCTCAACGACCGGTGTCGTTCGGAAGTCCCTGAATTAAAAGCGGTTGGTAATAGTTGGTCGGCTTGTCATCTAACGGTTGAAGAACTTTCATCAGATTTAAGGGCAGCCACATGAGCGATGAAATCATTCTTGAAGCACGTGACCTGCAAAAGTATTTCCCCACTGGAGCTTCAAAGTTACTTCAGCGTCCCACTCAAGTAGTGCAAGCGGTTGACGGAGTTTCGTTTTCTCTTCGTCGGGGCAAGACCTTGGCAATCGTCGGCGAATC
>CAMDER010000052.1 GCA_945896935.1 Bifidobacterium breve
ATCAGGGTGATTTGCGTTTTGGCCGCCCCTGAGGGAATCGAGTTCTTGAAGACGACCGGATTGAATTTGCGAATCTTTACAGCATCAATTGATGAGCGACTGAATGAAAGTGCGTTTATCGTGCCCGGACTCGGCGATGCTGGCGACCGCCAATTCGGCGCTCCTCACTGACTCACCGATCAATTTGTTTACATAGGTGGTCCGCCCCAAGCGGGAACTCCCGATGGCGCACCACCAAACATTTGATCTTTCGCTGCTGCGAGCGCATCGACGGTCCACTTCTTGTTGCCACCCGTCAATGAGTTAGCAATTTCGGTTGGACGAATACGGTGCACCTGATCACCTAAAACGATGAATGTCTGTGCGTTGATATCTGATGCATGATCACTCGCCAAGAACGCAACCATCGGACTGATGTTGGCGGGATCGTATTTATCAAAACCAGATTCAGGCTTCGTGAATTTCGGATTCACTTCGGTCATTGGCGTGCGAGCACGTGGTGCGATGCAATTCACCGTCACGTTGTAGCGACCAAGTTCGCGAGCAAGGATTGTGGTCATCGTGACAATGCCACCTTTAGCAGAACCATAATTTCCTTGGCCAGGTCCGCCGAACAAACCACTTTCACTCGTGGTGTTAATGATGCGACGTTGCGGTAAACCACCGTCGGTTCCTTCAAGAACTTTGGCTTGATTGCGCCAATAGACCGCGGCGAAATGTGCCGGAGCGAAGTGACCTTTCAGGTGCACCGAAACCACGCTGTCAAACGGCGCCTCTTCCATCGAGAAGCTCATTGCATCACGAATGAAGCCAGCGTTGTTGACCAAGATATGCAGATCACCAAACTCATCGATGGCCCGTTGCACTAACGCTTCGGCAGCCGCCCAGTCACTCACACTTCCGCGCTGTGCGACTGCACGCCCACCGCTCGCCACTATCGCTGCAGCAACAACATCTGCCGATTCGCCCAGATCATTAACCACGACCGCAGCACCTTCAGCAGCCAACAGTTCAGCATGGCAACGACCAACGCCTTGACCTGCTCCGGTAACGATGGCAACTTTGCCGCTTAATGCACCCATGGCGTAACTCCTCGTGTTGAACGGCGCCCGAGAGCCCGCGAAATGTTTCTGATACCGTGTCAGAAACTAGTCGGAATTGAGCAAAGACCGACAACCGTTGGGGGCGGTGGTGAACACAAAAAACACAAATCGTCGCCCGGCCGCGCTGATCACTGGCGCGAATCGGGGTATTCGAAGCGAAATCAGACGCTCGCAGGAAGATTCCTACGAAGCACTTGGCGACCAGGAATACAAACGCATACTCTCAATCTCAGTGACGAACGGAAAACACATATGAGCCAAACCGCACCCGAGTCGTATGTCATTGGACCGACCAACCAAGACATGCTGTTACCCGAGCCAGAACCGTCACCGATTTACTACACGCTGATTTCGGTCGATGACCATCTCGTTGAACCGCCCAACATGTTTGACGGTCGTTTACCGAAAGCACTTCAGTCGCAAGCACCTCGACTCATTGTGAATGACCGTGGCCATCAAGTGTGGTCATTCGACAACCAGATCTTTAGCCAAGTCGGAATGAATGCAGTTGTCGGACGTAAGCCGGAACTGCGTTCACTTGAACCAGCAAGATTTGAAGATATGCGACGTGGATGTTGGGATATTGACGCCCGCATCAAAGATATGGACCTCATCGGTTGTTGGGCGTCGCTCAACTTCCCATCTCAAGTTGCTGGTTTTGCTGGTCGTATTTTTAGTGCGTGCAAAGACCCTGAGGTTGGTTTGGCCACGATGCGCGCGTGGAACGATTGGCTATACGAAGAGTGGTGGCAGAAATACCCCGACCGCATCATCCCGTGTGGCATCACTTGGCTTGCTCCCGGACCCGATGGCACAGCGCGTCTTGGTGCTGATGAAATTCGCCGCAATGCCGAACGCGGATTCGTTTCGGTGACATTGCCCGAACGGCCACACAATGTTGGTTTCCCCAGTTTGTTTAGCGGTTGGTGGGACCCGATCATTGAAGCCTGCGTTGAAACTGACACCGTGATTTCGTTACACGTTGGCTCATCGGGCATGCACTCAATGCCCGAGGGAGCACCGTCACTTCAGCTTGGGGCCACATTGTTTGGTCAACTATCGCTCACCGCATGTGCCGAATGGTTGTGGAGCGGATACGCAGACAAATACCCCACTCTGAAGATTGCTATGAGTGAAGGTGGTATCGGGTGGGTCCCGATGTTGCTTGACCGTCTCGAAAATGTTGTTGATCGCAGTGGCTATGGAGCAGGCTGGGATATTCGCCCTGCCGATTTATTGCGTCGTAACTTTTGGTTCTGCACCATTGACGACCCATCAACTATTGATCTCCATGACGTCATCGGCGACGATCACATCATGGTCGAAATCGATTACCCACATGGCGACAGCACCTGGCCACATAGCCAATCAATTTTGCGAGATGCATGGGGTCACCTTTCTCCACAACTCCTGCGTAAGTTCTGTTGCGAGAATGCAGCTGCGCTGTATCGCCATCCTCTGCCCGCACGAATCGTTCCATGACCACTGTTGCCTCATTGATTCGGGCCAGAAAAGGCGACCCGAGTGACGGGTATATTTTTGAAGATCGCTCCTACACCTGGGATGAAGTTGTAAATGAGTCGGCGATTCGCGCCTCAATTTTGGCCGAACTACTTTCGAATGATCGCCCGCCCCACGTTGGAGTCCTTCTTGAAAATACCCCCGATTATCTCTTTTGGATCGGTGGTGCAGCGCTGATCGGCGCGTGCATTGTTGGCATTAACCCAACTCGACGCGGAAGTGAACTAGAACGCGATATTCAACACACCGATTGTCAAATCATTGTGAGTGATCAAACTGGCATGTCACTTGTCGATGGTTTACAAACTGGAGTTGACAAGAACAAAGTTATTGACGTTGATTCACTTCAACATCACAATCAACTTCTGCAACATCGTGAGGCGACGCTCCCCGATTACGAGCCGGACGAAAATAGCATTCTCTTTTTACTCTTCACATCTGGTTCAACAAGTGCACCCAAAGCAGTTGTGTGTACCAACCAGCGTATGGCAACCGCGAGCGTTCGGGCCGGAGAGATTTACGGTGTCACTGCTGACGAAATTTGCTATTGCCCGATGCCACTATTCCATGGCAACGCGTTGATGGCCTGTTGGGGGCCAGCCCTTGCCGTTGGAGCAACACTGGTTCTTCGCCGCAAATTTTCCGCAAGCAATTTCATGCCCGATATTCGCGCCCATCAATGCACCTACTTCACCTATGTCGGGCGAACTATTGCCTACATCCTTGGCCAGCCTGTTTCGAGTGAGGATCAAAACAACACGTTGCGTCTCGGGTTTGGCACAGAAGCCAGCGCTCTCGACCGCGAACGTTTCCTCAAACGATTTGGTTGCGACCTGGTCGAAGGTTATGGATCAAGCGAAAGTGTCGTCGCAATCATTCGCACTCCCGACACACCAACTCACGCACTTGGCAAAGAACGAGCCGACATGGCTGGTCAAGTGTGCATCGTTAATCCCGACACCAATGTTGAGTGCCCGAGAGTTCAATTTGACGAGTTCGGGGCAATCTCAAATCCCGAATGCATCGGCGAAATTGTCAGTCTGAGCGGTGGGACTTCGTTCGAGGGTTACTACAACAACCGCGAAGCCTCAACTGAACGTGTCCGCAACGGCTGGTATTGGACCGGAGATCTTGGCTATCGAGATGACGCCGGGTTTTTCTATTTTGGCGGACGAAGCGCCGATTGGTTGCGCGTTGACAGCGAGAACTTTGCGGCCGGACCAGTTGAAAACATCGTCTCACGATTTCCCGGGGTCATCATGGCTGCCGTGTATCCAGTGCCCGACCCGACAACTGGCGACATGGTGATGGTGGCTATTGAGATGAACGAAACTACAGAGTTTTCTCCGTACGAATTTGATCAGTTTCTGTCTCAGCAACGCGACCTCGGCACCAAATGGTCACCACAAATTGTTCGGGTGATTACAGCGATGCCACTCACCGCCAACAATAAAGTGCACAAGCCACCGCTTCGTGCGAGCAAATGGCTCACCTCAGATTCGCACTATTGGCGAACAGAGCGCAACCAACCCCTACAACTCATGACCGACTCTGACAAGAATGATCTTGAACAACGCTTTGCATCAAATGGCCGAAGCCATATTTTGTCAGCGCTTTAATTTAGTTTTCTGATTTCCACGTCTGCCAAGATTCGAGACATTCGGGTAACTCGCCTTTGCCCGTTTGATTCGCCGGCCAATTCGCGTCGTCTAGTCCTACTGGTGCATGAGCCATTGTGTGGCCGTACCACAGCAAGTGCTTACGTCGAGCGAACAACCAATGTCCATCAACACACTTGTACGTATCGTGATATTGAATTTGTTGGATGATCCAATTTCCATCGGAATCTTCTATTTCACCGCGGCATGACACGATTCCTGTCGCGCTGAACTGATCGGCAACATCGATCAAATGATTATTGACTTGCAGAATCACCCGACCCAATGTCGGCATCTGACCATCAAAACTTTCTTTCAAAGCCTGCGTTCCCGAAGTTTCACGGGTCACTTTGATATCTGGGATAAACAGCGCCGCAAGATTTTGCGTCTCGCGAGCACCATAGAAAATCGCGTAACGACTTGCTAGTTGACGAATCTCTTCAGACGCGATCAACCACGCAGTCGGGTCTTCGTGCCGCAAACCATTGGAATGTGTCACGCTCGCGAACCTCCCGGCAGTGGATGTGGATGGACGGTTGGTTGCAGAAGAGCATCGGTTCCACCATCAACAAACAAGATCTGACCAACCACGTACGACGAATCTTCTGATAGCAAGAAGGCAACTGCAGATGCAATCTCTTCTGGCTTGCCCCAACGTCCACGTGGAATCGGAATCATTTCCAGTGATTTTTTCACTTCTGGCAAATCCAACAACGGTCGAGTCATCCCGGTATCAATCACACCAGGGGCGACTGCATTCAAACGAATCCCCGATTTGATCCAATCTGCAGACTGCATACGCACCCAAAATGCAATCGCTAATTTTCCGGCGGGGTACGCAATGTATTCATCTTTAACGTTGTGACGTGCGACGACTGTTTCTTCGTCTTCATTCAGATAAGCAAATGCTTCTTCTAACGATAATCCTGGAGTCATCGTTGTTGAGTTTGATGAAATCATCACGACGGCCGAATTCGTGCCCCGCTCTAACGCTGGCCGTAGTCCATTCACAATGGCCAAGGTCCCATAGAAGTTGACCCGAACTTTCAATTCATTGGGAGCAGGATTACTCACGCCCGCACAAGGCACAAGACCGTCAAGCACTCCCCCGCATAGAGCAGTGACTTCGTCAACAATGCGTTGCCGATCGGCGGGCTTTGAAAGATCACCACAGACGTCGGCATCACGAAGATCGACTCCAATCACTCGATGCCCCTGCGATTCCAATTTCACCTTGGTGGCAGCACCAATTCCTGATGCCGTTCCCGTGACACAGATTGTCCCCATGACTGCCCCTCGCTGTAAAATCCGTTTCTGACAGTGTGTCAGATCGCAGGAGCACTTCACGGATCGCTACGGTTGAGCCATGCGTTCAATTGTTTGCAATCAGTTTGCCCCCCTGTCCGAATTACGGCTTGAGGAAAAGCCTGCACCCGAACTTTTTCCAGGTTCTGTTCGCATTGCCGTCACAGCATGTGGCGTCAACTTTGTCGATGCCCTATTTGTGCAAGGCAAATACCAAATCAAACCACCTACCCCATTTGTTCCAGGAATGGAAGTCGTCGGCCGCATTACCGAAGTTGCCCCAGACGTCACCGATGTGGCACTCGGTTCGCGAGTATTCGCCAATGTTGGCCTGGGAGGCTTTAGTTCTGAGGCGGTCGTGTCGGCCAAGCGAATCATGAAACTGCCCGACACTCTGTCTGATGGTCAAGCAGCAACGTTCATGCAAAGTTATCTCACCGCCTGGTTCGCACTTGTTGAACGCGCTCATGTCGAACGCGACAAGTGCCTCTTAGTTTTGGGTGCAGGTAGCGGAGTTGGTCTAGGTGCGGTTGATGTCGGTCGAGCACTGGGATTGCGAGTTATCGCCGCCGCTTCAACTGAAGAAAAACGCAATCTTGCGCTCGAACGCGGTGCATTCGCCGTGATTGATTCAACGCTGCCAGCCGACCAAGTCAAGGAAGAAGCCAAGCGTCTCTCTGATGGCGGAATTGATTATCTATATGACCCCGTTGGTGGCGATCTCGGCGAAACTTGTTTACGCGCACTCACCGATGACGGTCAATATCTTGTGATCGGCTTTGTAGGTGGCATCCCGAAACTTCCAGCCAATCAAGTTCTCTTGCGTAATCGCCGCGTCACGGGAGTTGATTGGGGCGGATGGGCCGGCAAGAACCCCGGGCTCAACGACCGAATGTTGGCTGAAGTCATGGCTTTGATTGCGGCCGGAGAACTTCGACCTGTCGAACCCCAGACATATCCGTTAGAACAGGCAGCACAAGCCCTACAAGATCTTGAAGACCGCAAAGTAGCCGGGAAAATAGCGTTGATCCCCTAACGGATCAATCCAACAATGCGCCTCGATTGTTGGCCGCGAACTTTGCACGGAGTTCAGTTGCTTCAACCCGAGTGAATTGTGAAAAAGCAATCTCTTTCGCTGGACGCCACCACAACTGCACATCGTCAAGAATCTCAACATCGTGCCATCGTTTTAAAACCAATTCGCGCTTGATCACTTTGTTTGACGGGGTCATCGGGAAATCTGCAACAATCTGAACAAAGGTTGGCACCCACTTCGGACCGAGATCTGTTTGTGCTCGCAAGAACTCTGCAAACTCGTCTGGGTTGATTGTTGTCCCTGGTTGTAGCTGCAACGCCGCCATCACGCGATCACCCATATCGAAATCTGGAATGCCGTAGACCGCAGCAAGAATCACATTGGGATGACGCATCAAAATACCTTCGATCGGAGCACCCGCAAAGTTTTCGCCATCGACGCGCATCCAATCGGCACTTCGACCCGCAAAATAGAAAAAGCCATCGGCGTCGCGATACGCAAGATCTCCGGTCCAGTAAGCACCATCACGAATACGTTCGCTATTTGCTTCGGGATTATTCCAGTAGCCCTCAAAAGTTCCGCCACCGCCATTCACAATTTCGCCAGTGGCTTCCTCGGCATTCAGAAGTCGACGGTCAGCGTCAAAAATTGCGCGTGGACTTTCTTGGTTAGTAGCAGGATCGCGCACGGTGATTGTTGCTTGCGCTGCCACGCCAAGAGATCCGGTGGGCATGTTAGGGACACGCACAATTGAAGCTCCGGTTTCGGTCTGCCCGTAGCCATCAGTGAGTTTGCAATCAAAACGTTCGGCAAATCGCAACAAATCAATTTCGGAACCCTCATTACCGAAACCGCGACGTAGCGGATTATCGCTATCGTCAGCCATTTCGGGAGTTGCCAAAATATAAGTCAGTGGCTTGCCCACGTAATTGAAATACGTTGCGCCGAATTTACGAACATCAGGCAAGAACTCACTCGCCGAAAACTTTCGGCGCAGAGCAATTGTCGATCCACTCACCAAACTTGGGGCCCATGCCGTAAAGAGCGCATTTGAATGGAACAGCGGCATGCAAATATACGTCGTATCGTCAGCCGTCAACGCCAGAATCATGTTCATTGACTGAGCAACGAAGTTAAGTCGCTGATGACTGGTGATCACTGCCTTTGGAGCACCACTGGTACCCGATGTAAAGAGCAATAGAAACGTGTGTGCGGGATCAACGGGACATTCTTCAGAGGTTGGCAACACGGCCCCGGCATATGCATTTACTGACTCGGCATACTCATTTGTCTCGGTCACGAAGATGAAACCATTGGCATCACCAAGATCAAGTCCGTCAAGAAGTTCAATCTGACTCGTTTCGGTCACGACAATTTGACACGACGTATGGGTGATATCGCGGGCAAGCTCGGCACCTCGGCGAGTTGGGTTGATGCCGACGATCACCGACCCAGTCACTGCAGCAACCCCCAACCACATTGTGAACTCTGGAGTGTTCTCCAGCAATACCCCAATATGAGGGGACGTACCTTCTGGGCGTCTTCGCAAAATATCAAGCCACATCGCTGCACGCGACGCAACCCCTGAACACCATTCTCGATAGGTCAATGATTCATTGTCAAAGCGGATTGCGATGTTGTCATCGGTGCTTCGAGCACGGACGTGATCGGCAAACGTCATCACTGCATTGTTAGAGCTCACGAGCAACTCGATTCGCTGTATGTATTGCACCTTCGATGTAACCGATATTCAAGGCGTCTCCTACCACTTGAACTCGTACCCCAAGATCGCTCAGCAACTCTGCCAACTGCACGTCTGGTTCAACTTGAGATGCAACAACGACCGAATCACCGCGAACTTCAAATTCATCTTCTCCGCTGCGATAGCGCACCGAAACCTTGTCGATTGAAACAACCGTGGCATCGCGAACTAGCACAACCCCGTGCTTCGTTGCTTTGATTACTGCCGTCCAACGACGAGGCATCGCCATAGGGAGCCCCAAATGCGGACCTTCTTCTAATACGGTGACCTTCCGACCGCGTTCGGCGAGAAACTCTGCGAGTTCAAGCCCAACCAAACCTCCACCTATCACCACGACTCGCTTACCAACTGGCATCCAAGTCTTTGAGAGCGTTCGAATACGATCGGCCGAGTTCAACAGTCCGAGCGATCTGCCAGTGGCCACTGCAAATTTGCCGAACGAATTCAGTGACCGCTGATCGGCACCTGCCTCACCAGTGATGACGCCCCGCAAAGCATCACCTGTCAGCACATGTGGCAGGTCGGCCCCCGGCACGTTCGGTAGTCCGCGGCGGGCCCCGGTCGCCACAACAATTTCATCAGCATTCAATGCAGCAACGACTTCGCGAGTCGCTTCAGTTGATAACAAAACATCAACATTAAGTCGTTGAATTTCGTGAGTGAGCCAATCAACTAACAATTGATTAGCCGGAGTCGTCAACTGCGAGAACCACATGGTTCCTCCGAGTCGCGAGCCCTTCTCAATCAAAGTGACCTTGGCTCCACGAAGTGCTGCAACTCGCGCTGCCTCCATACCGCCAGGTCCACCACCAATGACCACCACATGCTTTGCTTTCACCATTGGCGCAAGCACCGCAACGCTTTCATTACACAACGCCGGGTTGACTGCACACTTCGGATTACCGTCAAAGAAGTTTTGTTCAACGCATACATAACAGTTGATGCATGGGCGAATTGAAGCCCGTTGACCTTCGCGAATTTTGTTCACCAGTTCGGCGTCGGCCAACAATTGGCGGCCCATTGAAACAAAATCGCATTCACCGAGCGCCAACATCTCGTCGGCGATTTCGGGAAGCATTCGACCAACAGCGATCACCGGAATAGTCACGTGCCGCTTCACTGTTTTGGCGTATTCACGGTATTGAGCAACTTCTGAAGGCAAAGGTCCTTGTGTGAAATCGGCGAACGGATTGTGCGCATTCGCCGACACATGAATCGCATCTGCGCCGGCTTCTTCAATCAATGCCGAAGCTCGCGCCGTCTCTTCTGGAGTTAATCCGTCTTCAAGACCAAACTCAAAACCATTGACACGTACGAGCACGGGATAATCGACACCCACTACCTGCTTGACGGCCCTCACTACTTCGCAGGTCAGACGGGCGCGATTTTCCAGCGAGCCTCCCCAACGATCATCACGTTTGTTATATCCACGCGAAAGAAACGTTGAGAGTAGGTAGCCGTGTGCAGCGTGAATTTCTATGGCATCAACACCCGCTTGTTGAACACGTCGAGCGGCCTGAGCAAACTGGTCAATAACCCATGCCAGATCATCCTCATCGGCAATCTTGTACGTCGCCTTCTTTCCCTGCGTCGCTGTCGCCAATCCCATTAATTCTGACATCGGATTGTCGCGGAGCGCCGACAAATCTGGCTTGCTCTCCAACAACGACGGGACCAACTGCGGTCGACCATCTGCGGTATCGACACTGGCCGTCTTACCGTGATGACATAACTGCATGCACAGTTTTCCGTCAACAGCGTGAATTGAGTCGGCTAGTCGGCGAATTCCCGGAATGAACTTGTCATCTGAGAAAGCAGGTTGGTGACGACTCGTTGCGCCAACGGGCCACGCAA
>CAMDER010000053.1 GCA_945896935.1 Bifidobacterium breve
GAAGTTGTTGAGGCTGATGCCGAACGTGGTTTGTTGTTGGTCCGTGGTTCAGTACCCGGCCCCAACGGTGGCGTTGTCATCGTGCGCAACGCGGTGAAGGGAAAGTGACCTGATGCCTTCGTTAAAAGTGAAGAATCAAAGTGGCAAAGAAGTCGGAACGGTGTCGTTGAACGATGCCGATTTCGGTCGTCAGCCCAATGTTCCAGTGATGCACCAAGTCGTGACTGCGCAACTTGCGCACCGACGAGCTGGCACCCAGAACACCAAGACTCGTGCCGAAGTTTCTGGTGGTGGCAAGAAGCCGCTCAAGCAAAAGGGAACTGG
Source organism: Bifidobacterium breve (assembly GCA_945896935.1). GTDB lineage: Bacteria > Actinomycetota > Acidimicrobiia > Acidimicrobiales > Ilumatobacteraceae > Casp-actino8. The sequence goes on from CAMDER010000053.1 coordinate 325, forward strand.
TAGCGCTCGTCAGGGCTCAACCAACTCACCGCACTTCTCTGGTGGTGGTGTGGCCCACGGACCCAAGCCGCGTAAGTACACGCAAAAGACTCCGAAAAAGATGATCAAGATTGCCTTGCAATCAGCATTGTCCGATCGTAACAACGAAGGCAAAATCGTTGTTATTGATTCTTGGAACTTTGAAACACCCAAGACTTCTGCAGCGATTGAAGCGTTGAACGCACTCAATCTTGAAGGTCGTACGTTGATCGTGGTTCGTCGTGACGAACTCAATGCGATTCGTTCGTTCCGCAATCTCCCCGAAGTACAGCTCATCGAAGTTGGCGAACTCAATGCCTACGACGTGCTGTGCAACGACACCATCGTTTTCTCGCAGGCATCTTTGCCTGGAGCAAGTAAGGACGGTCAGTGATGAAAGATCCCCGCGACATCATCATCGCTCCCATCGTGTCCGAAAAGAGCTACGCGCTCATCGAGACCGGTGTGTACACATTCAACGTTCACGTTGACGCTTCGAAGCCCGAGATCCACGACGCAGTCGAGGCCATCTGGGGAGTCAAAGTTGTCAAGGTCAACACACTCAACCGTGCGGGCAAGGTCCAGCGCACCCGAGGCACCAATCGCCCCGGTCGTCGCCCTGGTACCAAGCGCGCCATCGTCACTTTGGCTGCTGGGAATGAAATCCCACTGTTCGAGAACAACTGAGGCATCACGTCATGGGAATTCGTAAGCGTAAACCAACATCTGCCGGTCGTCGTTTCCAGACTTCGTCAGACTTCTCCGAGATCACATCAACGACTCCCGAGAAGTCATTGCTCACGAGCAAGCCGAAGACGGGTGGACGAAACGCGTATGGTCGCAAGACCTCACGTCACCGCGGTGGCGGACACAAACAGCAGTACCGCATGATCGACTTCAAGCGCAACAAAGATGGCATCACCGCCAAAGTTGCGACTATTGAATACGACCCCAACCGCACCTGCCGTATTGCTTTGTTGCACTACGCAGACGGCGAGAAGGCGTACATCCTTGCTCCTAAAGGCATGAATGTTGGCGATCACGTATCAAATGGTCCCAAGGCCGAAATCAAGCCCGGCAATGCGTTGCCGTTGCGCTACATGCCGGTCGGTACCGTTGTTCATAACGTTGAATTGCGTCCTGGTCAGGGCGGCAAGATGGCGCGCTCGGCTGGTGTCGGCGTTCAACTCGTCGCGAAAGATGGCGACTACGCAACTTTGCGTTTGCCATCAACCGAAATGCGTCGTGTCCTGATTGATTGCCGTGCCACTGTTGGCGAAGTCGGTAACTCCGAACACGAACTCATCAAGATCGGTAAGGCTGGTCGTAACCGTTGGAAGGGTGTACGTCCGCAAACTCGCGGTGTCGCCATGAACCCGGTCGATCACCCTCTCGGTGGTGGTGAAGGTAAGACCTCTGGTGGTCGTCCTCCCGTATCTCCGTGGGGCAAGCCAGAAAGCCGTACTCGTGATGGCAATAAGGCATCACAGAAGTTGATAGTTCGTCGTCGTCGTTCCGGCAAGGGCCGCCGGTAAAGGATAGGTGCATTAGATGTCTCGTAGCTTGAAAAAAGGTCCGTTCGTTGACGACCACCTCGTAAAAAAGGTGGACGCGTTGAACGCTGCCAATGAAAAGAAGGTCATCAAGACCTGGAGTCGCCGTTCGACGATCATCCCCGACATGGTGGGTCACACCATCGCGGTGCATGACGGTCGTAAGCATGTCCCGGTGTACGTCACCGAATCAATGGTTGGTCACAAGCTCGGTGAATTCTCGCCCACTCGTACCTTCAAATATCACGCAGGTCAAGAGAAAAACGTGAAGGGTCGCAAGTAATGACTGGTCCCAAGCTCAATGAGCGTTCATTTGTTGCTGGAGAGCGCACCGGAACAAAAGCAAGTGTTCGCGGTTCACGCATGTCAGCATCAAAAGCACGCGTTGTCCTCAATCTCATTCGCGGTCGCGATGTTGTGATGGCCGATCAGGTCTTGCAGTTCACCGAGCGTGAAGCTGCTCGCGTGATTCGCAAAGTGTTGGCATCTGCTGTTGCTAACGCCGTGAACAACGATGGCCTCGAAGCCGACACCTTGTATGTCAAGGCTTGCTACGCCGACGAAGGCCCGACCTTGCGTCGCTTCAAGCCCCGTGCCAAGGGACGTGCAACTCGCATCAACAAGCGCACTTGCCATATCACCATTGTGCTCGCGGTGATTGATGCCGATTTGTTGACAGTTGTCCAGGCTCGTCGCGAGCGTGCAGTCAGCGGTCGCCGTGCAACTCGCGGTGGCGGTGTTGCTGATCGTCGTGCTCGCGTGCAGGCCAGCCGCACCAAGCGCACCGATGGGGGCGACAGTGTGAACGAGTCAACAACTGTTGAAGAAGTAACACTCGAAGATACGTCGATCGAAGCAACAGCAGTTGAAACTACTTCGGTTGAAAATACAGCGCCTGAGGCTGAGGAGACCAACTGATGGGCCAAAAGATCAATCCTTACGGCTTCCGTCTCGGAATTACCACCGACTGGAAGAGCCGCTGGTTCAGCGAGCGCAACTACAAGGAATACCTCACCGAAGACTGGAAGATTCGCGCGTACATCATGGAATCACTTCCCGATGCCGCAATCTCACGTATCGAAGTTGAGCGTAAGCGTGGCGAGACCTTGAAGGTCGACATCCACACCGCGCGTCCCGGAATTGTTATTGGTCGTAAAGGTGCCAAGGCTGACGAACTTCGTTCAGGTCTCACCAAGCTCACCGGCAACTTGAAGGTGCAGTTGAACATTGTTGAAATCAAGTCACCAGAACTTGATGCAGCTTTGATCGCTCAAGGCGTCGCCGATCAGCTCGTTGGTCGTATTGCTTTCCGTCGTGCCATGAAGCGGGCTGTGCAGAACGCACAAAAGGCTGGCGCACTTGGTATTCGTGTGCAGTGTTCGGGCCGTCTTGGTGGCGCCGAAATGAGCCGTACCGAGTGGTACCGCGAAGGTCGCGTTCCGTTGCACACATTGCGGGCCGACATTGACTACGGCTTCCGTGAAGCTCGTACCGCAAGTGGTCGCGTTGGTGTGAAGGTTTGGATTTACCGTGGCGACATTTTGCCGTACAAGCCCGTCACCGATGACAAGATCGTTCGCGAAGCAGCGATGGCTGTTGGCGAAACGTCAGGTGCACCTGGTGCGCGCAAAGTTGTGTCATCAAGCGGACGCCGCAAGGCCGAAGAAGCTGCCGAATTGGCCGCAACACCGCTCATCAAAGAAGCCGATCCCGAACTCGAGAAGTTACTCGACGAGGAAGAAGAAATTGCCCGCCGCACCCACGATGGGCACGAGACCCCGCACTTCCGTGCACAGGACTGATTCATTATGTTGATGCCTCGCAAAGTTGCCCATCGTAAGCACCATCGTGGTCGTACCGGAGGTATGGCCAAGGGTGGAAGCGAACTGGCTTTTGGTCAGTACGGAATTCAAGCTCTTGAACCGTGCTGGTTAACCGCTCGTCAGATCGAAGCTGCACGTATTGCTATGACCCGTCACATCAAGCGTGGTGGCAAGGTCTGGATCAACGTGTTCCCCGATAAGCCCGTCACCAAGAAGCCAGCTGAAACCCGCATGGGTTCTGGCAAGGGCAACCCCGAATTTTGGGTAGCCGTGGTCAAGCCTGGTCGCGTGTTGTTCGAATTGTCATTCCCAAGTCGCGAGCAGGCATTTGAGGCCCTCAATAAGGCCATTCAAAAGTTGCCGATTAAGGCCCGCATTATCACCCGCGAGGAGGCGATCTGATCATGGCAACTCAAGCCAGCAAAGACCGCGCTGAACTAACCGAACTCGACCTCACGTCATTGGTTGAACAACTTCGTGCTACCAAGCAAGAGGCATTAAACCTCCGCTTCCGTAGCGCAACTGGTCAGCTCGATACCCATAGCGAATTGCGTCGTGTTCGTCGTCGCATCGCACGAATCAACACCCTTATCCGTCAGCGTGAAATCGCTGCCGCTGAGGCCGGAGAGTGAACCAGATGTCTGAAACAGTTGAAACAACAGAACGCGCACCACGCAAAGTACGCGAGGGCATCGTGTCCTCGTCAAAGATGGATCGCACCTTGGTCGTCGAAGTCGTCGAGCGAGTGCGCCACCCGAAGTACAACAAGTTCGTGATGCGTACCAAGAAGTTGTATGCCCACGATGAGGCCAACGACGCCAACATTGGCGATCGCGTGCGCGTCATGGAAACCCGTCCATTGTCGAAGACGAAGCGCTGGCGCCTCGTCGAGATTCTCGAGCGGGCCAAGTGAGCCTGGGAACGACGGAGAAGAACACATGATTCAGCAAGAAAGTCGTTTACGGGTTGCCGACAACAGTGGCGCCAAAGAAGTTCTGTGCATCAAGGTGCTCGGTGGTACTCGCCGCCGTTACGCCTCGATTGGAGACATTTTTGTGGCTGCCGTGAAGGACGCAATTCCGGGTGCAGGTGTCAAAAAAGGTGATGTCGTCAAGTGCGTCGTCGTTCGCGTCAAGAAGGAAAAGCGCCGTCCCGATGGCAGCTACATCCGTTTCGACGAAAACGCTGCCGTCATTATTAAGGATGACCTCACTCCACGAGGAACACGTATTTTCGGACCAGTCGGCCGCGAATTGCGTGACAAGAAGTTCATGCGCATTGTTTCGTTAGCACCGGAGGTGTTGTGAAATGAAGATCAAAAAAGGTGACACCGTCGTGGTGATCTCAGGTAAGGACAAGGGCAAAGAAGGCACCGTTTCGCGTGTGATGCCCACGACCAACCAGATCATCGTTGATGGAATCAATGTTGTGAAGAAGCACCAGAAGCCAAGCGGTACCAACCAGCAAGGTGGAATCATCGACCGTGACATGCCGCTGAACGCATCGAACGTGATGCTCCTGCATAAGGGCAAGCCCACGCGCGTTGGTTACAAGGTTTTGGCTGATGGCAAAAAAGTGCGCATCGCTCGCAAGACAGGTGAGGAAATTTCATGAGCACTACTACGATGCCCCGTTTAAAGGCGAAGTATCAGAGCGAGATTCGTGACAGCCTCAAGGCTTCTCTCGAATTGCCCAACATCATGCAGGTTCCACGTCTCGAAAAGATTGTGGTCAACATGGGTGTTGGTCGTGCAACTCAGCAGCCGTCGTTGCTCGAAGGAGCTGTTGCTGACATGACTCGCATCACCGGCCAAAAGCCCAAGGTGACCAAGTCGCGCGACTCCATCGCCAACTTCAAACTTCGTGAGAAGCAAGCCATTGGTTGCATGGTCACACTTCGTGGTGATCGTATGTGGGAATTCCTCGATCGTTTGATCGCGGTTGCGATTCCTCGTATCCGCGACTTCCGCGGTTTGCCGGCCTATTCATGGGACGGACGGGGAAACTACTCGTTCGGTCTCGTCGACCAGACGGTGTTCCCCGAAATTGAATACGACAAGATCGATGCCCCTCGCGGCATGGACATCACCATCGTGACCACCGCTGTTGACAATGCCCAAGGTCGGGCACTCCTCGATGCGTTCGGCTTTCCCTTCAAGCGTGGCGCTGAAGCAGCCATTGCGCCGAAGAAGCTAAACACTCGTGGACCGCAGTACGCAGCCAAGAAGAAGAAGTGAGCGAGAGGTACTGACTCATGGCAAAGAAATCTTTAATTAACCGAGCCAATGCAACACCGAAATTCAAGGTGCGTGGTTATACACGTTGCCGCAAGTGTGGACGTGCTCGTTCTGTTTACCGCAAGTTCGGACTCTGCCGTGTGTGCCTTCGCCAGATGGCTCACGCTGGAGAAATCCCCGGCCTAACGAAGTCGAGTTGGTGAGGCGTTATGTTGACTGATCCTATTGCCGACATGCTGACCCGCATCCGCAACGCCAACACGGCGATGCATGATGAGGTCAAGATGCCGTCGTCGAAGCAAAAAGTTGCTCTGGCCAAGATCTTGGAACAAGAGGGTTATATCTCGGGTTTCACTATCGCTCCCAATACCAAGGGACCAGGCGAGATCTTGAACATCGGAATGAAGTACTCGGCTGAACGCCGTCGAACCATTGCCGGTATCAAGCGCATTTCAACACCAGGACTTCGCGTGTATCGCAAGTCCGACACTGTGCCTCGCGTGCTCGGTGGACTTGGTGTTGCCGTTCTATCCACCAGTCAGGGACTCATGACCGACCGTGAAGCGCGCAAGCGCAAAGTCGGCGGCGAAGTTCTCTGTTACGTGTGGTGATCAGGAGACAACATGTCACGTATCGGTAAAGCACTTATTCCCGTCCCGGCAGGTGTTGACGTTTCCATTAGTGGAAGCTCAGTGACTGTTAAGGGTCCGAAGGGATCTTTGAGTCGCGATCTTGTTGGTGGAATCACTGTTCGTCAAGACGAAGGCAACTTGGTTGTCGAGCGTCCGAACGACGAGCGTGAATCACGTAGCTTGCACGGCCTCAGCCGCGCCTTGATCAACAACATGGTCGTTGGCGTCACCACTGGTTTCGCTAAAGAACTCGACATCGTCGGCGTTGGTTACCGCGCCGAGTTGAAGGGCTCAAACGCCATTCGTCTCAACCTTGGTTTTTCACATCCCGTTGATGTGGAAGCTCCTGCAGGTGTCACTTTTGAAGTGCCCGTGCAGACCAAGATCATCGTGAAAGGCATCGACAAAGAAACTGTCGGCCAAGTAGCTGCCAACATTCGTTCCATTCGTAAGCCTGAGCCCTACAAGGGCAAGGGTGTGCGTTACCTGGACGAGAAGATTCTGCGCAAGGCCGGCAAAGCCGGCAAGAAGTAATGCCGAGAAAAGATTCCGGTAGGGAGATCCAATGAGCAAGATCAGTAAAGAGCGTCGTGAGAGTCGCCTTGTACGTCACAACCGAGTTCGTAAGAAGATCCACGGCACCGCCGAGCGTCCGCGCTTGTCGCTGTACCGTTCAAACAAGCACCTCATGCTTCAGGTCATCAACGACGATCTTGGTGTGACGATCACATCGGTGTCATCGAACGAGCCGGCATTGCGTGCCGCTGGTGGAAGCACTGTTGAAATCGCTAAGGCTTTAGGTGCAACTGTTGCGCAGCGGGCTCAAGCAATTGGTGTCAAGAAAGTTGTTTTCGATCGCGGTGGATACTTGTACCACGGTCGTGTCGCTGCGGTTGCTGAAGCCGCTCGTGAAGCAGGTCTGGAGTTCTGATGACGAATACACCAAACAATCCCAATCCCAATCCCCGTTCAGGTGGACCTGGCGGCGGAAACCCGCGCCAAGGTGATCGTCCGCCTCCGGGCATGGGCAACACCCCCGAAGGTGGCCGTGAGTCACGCGTGATTCACATCAACCGCGTTGCCAAGGTTGTGAAGGGTGGTCGTCGCTTCTCATTCACCGCACTTGTTGTGGTTGGTGATGGCAACGGTCGCGTTGGTCTCGGTTACGGAAAGGCCAAGGAAGTTCCGTTGGCCATCCAAAAGGGAACCGAAGATGCCAAGCGCAACATGTTCTCGGTTGCCCTCGCTGGCAGCACCATCATGCACCCCGTGATTGGCATCTTGGGTGCTGGTCGCGTGATGCTCAAGCCAGCAGCTCCTGGTACCGGTGTTATCGCCGGCGGTGCTGCTCGCATCATTCTTGAAGAGGCTGGCATTCACGATGTGTTGGCCAAGTCACTTGGTTCATCCAATGCCATCAACGTGGCCCGCGCCACCATCAACGGACTGCAGTCATTGCAGCGTCCCGATGAAGTCGCGGCTCGTCGTGGCATTCCCGCCGATAGTTTCGTACCGAAGGGCTTGCTCAAGGCCTACAACGAAACCAAGCGCGCCGTTGCTGCAGGAGAAAGTCACTGATTATGGCTACCTACCAAACAGTCGTTCACACTGGTCCCACCATCACGGTGACCCAGATCAGGTCGAGTACTCATGCCAAGCCCAAGAGCCGCGGAACACTGCGCGCCCTTGGCCTTGGTCGTATTGGCAAGTCCAATACGTTGCCCGACCGCCCCGAAATTCGCGGCATGATTGCCCGAGTGCCCCACCTCATCGAAGTTTCATCTTCGACTGATTCGAAGGAGAGCTGACCAATGCGCGTTGACGAATTAGCACCAGCACCTGGTTCAACCCATCCAAAAAAGCGACTTGGTCGCGGTATCGGTGGCAAGGGCGGAAAGACTGCCGGTCGCGGTACCAAGGGTCAGCACTCACGTGGTCGCGGCAAGGTTGCGCGTGGCTTCGAAGGTGGACAGATGCCCCTCAAGCAGCGTGTTCCGAAGTTGAAGGGTTTCAATAACCCATTCCGCATCGAATACCAGGGTGTCAACCTTGACACCATCAACGAACTCGAAGATGCACTTGTCAATCCCGAGGTCTTAACGGCCGCTGGCGTGTTGCACAAGAACGTTTTCGTCAAAGTTCTTGGTCGTGGACAGATCACCCGCAAGGTTGATGTTCATGTTCACGGTGCATCGAAGGCTGCTCAGGCTGCCATCGAAGCTGCCGGCGGTTCCGTCACCATCATTCCGTTGCCGTACAAGGTTCGCCCTGCAGCTAACGGCAACCAGTTCACCAACCGCTGATTTCGGGCTTCCCGATTTTCATCAGCCGCTAGAACCTGAGGAGACCACGTGCTGTCGAACTTGAAGAACATCTTCAAGGTCCCGGACCTACGGAACAAGATTTTGTTCACGGTCATGATGGTGTTGTTGTATCGCCTTGGCGCGCACATTCGCGTTCCAGGTATCGATGACCAAGCGGTTCGCCAATTACGCGAATCCGCGCGTGAACAAGGTGCGCTTGGCTTCTTGAACTTGTTCTCGGGTGGAGCGTTCTCATCGTTCGCCATTTTTGCTTTGGGCATCATGCCGTACATCACGTCAAGCATCATCATGCAGGTGTTGACGGTCGTGATTCCGAAGCTTGAAGAGTGGCAACAAGAAGGTGCAACTGGTCAGCGCAAGATCACGCAGTGGACGCGTTACGTAGCGATTGCGATTGCAACTTTGCAGGGCGCTGGCTTGACATTCATTTTCGGCCAAGGAAAAGGTTCAGCTTTCTTTACCGCATCTGCCAATGCTCCCGACATCGTGTTGTTGCCAGACGGCATGTGGCCTCGTGGTTTGCTCGTGATTGTTTCACTTGTTGCTGGTACGGCACTGTTGATGTGGATGGGTGAACTCATCAGTCAACGCGGTATTGGTAATGGTATGAGCATTTTGATTTTCGCATCGATTGTGAGCTCACTGCCCTTTAGTTACTACTCAATTCTGCAAAGCAAGAAGTGGGTCGTGTTTGCAATTCTCGTGGCGGTCTCAATCGGCATCTTGGTTGCAGTAGTGCGTGTCGAACTTGGTCAACGCCGCATTCCCGTACAGTTCGCCAAGCGTGTTGTTGGACGTCGTATGTATGGTGGTCAAAGTACGTACATTCCGCTCAAGGTCAACCAGGCTGGCGTTGTTCCGATTATTTTCGCGAGCTCGGTGATGTTGTTACCAGTGCTTGTCACCAACGTCATCGGTGGTGCAGGAGGCTGGCGTCGTACGGTCACCGAATGGGTCGATCGCAACTTGGTGTCGTCTCAAGGAACGCTATACATCGTGTCGTTCGCGTTGTTGATCATCGCGTTTGCATATTTCTATAACTCCATTGCTTTCGATCCAATTCGTCAAGCCGATCAGATTCGTCGTCAAGGTGGATTCATTCCTGGTATTCGTCCCGGACCACAAACCGAGCGTTATCTCGCCAAGACCGTGAACCGCATTACGTTGCCGGGTGCTTTGTTCGTCGCTTTC
>CAMDER010000054.1 GCA_945896935.1 Bifidobacterium breve
GTTTTGGTCTCGTGGTGAAGTTGGAGTTCACGCCGGCCTGTCAAGCCGGAGGTCGCGGGTTCGAGTCCCGTCGGGACCGCCAGTGCGTGTGGGGAAACCCACAAGCACACGGTCGAGTAGCTCAGTCGGCAGAGCGTCCGCCTGAAAAGCGGAAGGTCACCGGATCGACGCCGGTCTCGACCACTTCATGTTTAGACGCGATATCGAAGGCCTTCGGGCACTGGCTGTCGGCTTCGTCATTCTCTTTCACGCCAAGTTTCTTGGTCTCACTGGCGGATTCATCGGAGTTGATGTCTTCTTCGTCGTGTCCGGTTTTCTGATCACGTCATTATTGATCAACGAGCATTCGTCAGTTGGCAAGATTTCGCTGAAGAATTTCTATGCTCGCCGAGCCCGTCGCCTCTTGCCAGCATCCGCACTCGTTATTGCGGTCACTGCACTGGCAAGTCGTATCTGGCTTGAACCACTTCGGCTCAAAGACATCGGCACTGATGCAGTGGCCAGCGGAGGGTTCTTCTCCAACATTTTGTTTGGTATTCGCAGCACCGATTACTTACAGGCCGGACAGCCACCGTCACCTTTCCAACATTTTTGGTCGCTTTCGGTTGAAGAGCAGTTCTACATTGTGTGGCCCGCGCTTTTGATCGTGTTGCTTTGGAAATCGCGGGATCGACATACGCGAGCAATTGTCGCAATCGCAACGCTGAGCATTATTTCGCTTTCGCTTTGCATTTGGCAGACAACACAATCTCAGCCGTGGGCATTCTTTGGTTTGCATACTCGGGCTTGGGAGCTTGGTATCGGTGCACTCGTTGCCTTGTCGTGGAAACACATTGAACAACTTCCCACCAATTTCCGCGCCGTCATTGGTTGGCTTGGATTATTCGCCATTGTCGTCAGCGGACTCACGATCACTGAAAAGCTCGCATTCCCTGGCAAGTTGGCGTTGCTGCCCGTTGTCGCAACTGCACTTGTTCTCATGGCTGGACAACATACGCATTGGGGACCGCAACGAATTCTTTCAATTAAACCCTTGCAATGGATCGGTGCCCGCTCGTACTCGATCTACTTGTGGCATTGGCCAGTTCTGATCATTGCCGAATCGCACGCAGGGCGAGATTTGCGGGTCAGCGAACGCATCATTGCCATTGCCGCCGCAGTCATCGCCGCATCACTCTCGCATCACTTCTTAGAAAATCCAGTACGCCATTCGGTTTCTCTACAAGCAAAGCCACGACTCGCACTCATGGTTGGCGGAGCATTGATCGTGATGAGTATCGGCATTGGGTTTGTTCTACGAACTTCATCGGTTGCGCTCAGTACCGATCTCATTGCTGAAGCACCAGTTGCGCTCACAACCACCACTACGTCAACAACGGCACCGATTGTTGCTTCTGAGAGCACGACTGCACCGCTCGAGACCACGACATCAATTGCGACAATTCCTGAAGGTCCGCCTCCGGCCATTGTCAATGCTGTTGCACCAATTGATGCAGTCATTACCGGCGCACTTACCGACGAAGTCCCGGCAAACTTGCAACCATCATTGCGCGGTGCGTCAGGCGACAAACCCGAAATATATGACAACGGTTGCCACGTCAACTTGATTGCTATTGAACCTAAGGTTTGTGTGTACGGAGACACCGAATCTGATTTCACCGTTGCGCTCTACGGCGACTCACACGCTGCTCAATGGTTTCCAGCACTCAATCAAATTGCCCTTGAACGTCAATGGCGATTAGTCATTCTGACCAAGATGGGTTGCACCACAATTGATCTGATCACTGCTAATTCATTGGTTGGTCCCACGTATCCAGGTTGCCGACCATGGCGGGAAAAAGTTCTTGAGCGTTTCGCCGCAGAAAATGTTCGCGTGGTTTTTATGACCAGCTCAAATCGTTTAACCGATCCAGCCACTGGCCAACCATTTGCTGATTCAATCGTCAAGGCTGGTTTTGCTACTTTGATTCCACAGTTACAAGGCATGAGCATCAGCCCGATTGTGATTACCGATACTCCTTATCCCGGAACCGATGTGCCCATTTGTTTGTCAAAAGCCATCAAGAATGTCGGCTCATGTGCATTCAGCCGTGACAAGGGAATTCGCGCCAATCGTCAACAGACCAGCGTTGATGTGGCTGTTGAAAACAACGCCCAATACTTAGACGTCAGTCATTGGGTATGTTCGCTTGATACATGCCCAGTCATTACTGGAAACATTTTGATGTATCGCGATTCACATCACCTCACGACTACGTACGTTCAATTTTTAACGCCGTTAATTGATGCAGCAGTCGCGCCTTATGTCGACGGCGTGAGGTCGCGAATCAGTGCTTCTTGAGCAACTGTCGCCACCAAGACGCCATCTTCACTGAAGACATGACCAAGGGCAAGCCCACGATTACTGCCTAATGAATGACACGTGAAATCGTGCAGATGCCAGCGATCACTTTGAATTGGTCGGTGAAACCAAATGGTGTGATCAAGACTGGCTCCTTGAAAGTTGCGATGATTTTCTGGTCGCAATGAAATCTCGGGATGGGTTCGTACAACTGCATCGGTTGGCAAGTCGTCACTGAGATAAGCAAACGCACAGCGATGCAAAAGTTGCGCCCGCTGATCGCCGGGATCGCCCAATTCTTCGGTCACTCTGAACCAAGCCATGGCCCGACCGGAACCTTCGCGTCCATCGGCTGGGTGATCGGCCTTTTCAATCCAACGCCGATCAAAGAAATCAGACCATGTTGAGTTGGTCATTTTGTCCGGGAGAGGAACGCCAGTCGGAAAACCAATGGGTTGCACATCTGCAGCTTGTTCAAATCGCTGAAAACTTGCTTCCAAGTTGAGAATTGCTCCACTTTCTTGACGAGCCACCACACGACGAGTACAAAAACTTTTACCGTTACGAATACGATCAACTTCGTATCGCACCGTGTCTTTCGGACTTCCACGCCGAATGAAATAGGCCCGCAATGAATGAGGCTCCATATCGGGCTCGACTGTTTCGGCTGCCGCCCACAACGCTTGCGCAACAATATGTCCGCCGTATAAGCCACCCCACGGGTATTCACGGCCTGCTCCGACAAATGTGTCGACGCCATGAGGTTCAAGGGCGAAAAGTTGTTGAATGGTCACGCCGTCAGGCTATGACGCATTAATGAATACCCGCTTTCGAATTATGTGCCGTATCCATAACCCAAGTCGAGTGCAGTCAGCATGGGCACAAACGGAATTCCGCGTTCGGCAGCCATTGCTCCACACGTACCACCGCGGTCGACGACGACCGTAATCAGCACCGGAATCGCCCCAAATGCAACGACAGCGTCTACTGCTTCCATGATTGAGGTACCACGAGTCACAGTGTCTTCTGTAATGACGACTTTGTCGCCAGGTTGCAAAGCACCGGCAATGCGCCCGGTCACACCATGATCTTTGGCCTCTTTACGAACGCTAAAACTTCGTAAGTCAAAGCCGCGTGTCGCCGCAACGGCGGCAATGCCATACGCGACAGGATCAGCACCCATCGTCAATCCGCCGATCGCCACAGCATCGGTGGGGATGAGTGTCAGGGCAACATCTGCCATCAGCACCACGCCGTCGGCCCGACAGGCCGTTTGTTTTGTATCGAGAAACCATGAACTGCTTGCTCCTGATTTCAAAGTGAAGTTGCCCGTCTTCAGCGAATGGCGAAGAACGTGTTCGCGCAAGGCTTGGCGAGCAGGGTCAAGAGTAGGTAGTGCATTCAAAAAATTACTCATCGGTAATTACAGTAGTGCGCGAATTGTCGTCGTGTATCTCTTTGTGAGACTCTCCTGTATCAGCAATAAATACAGTGATTTCTTGAGAAAATCGTCACAATTTCTTAGGTACAAATACATCGCTTTACATAATGGACAGTCATATATTGACAACTATGGCAGCACCGAAAACACCAATGTCTAAATCTCATAAGGCGGCTTTGGCGGTTGGACGAGCAGAGAGTCGAACTGTTCGTGATTATCTTGAAGCAGTTCGCCGCAATAAGCCAAAGCGCGGACGTAAGCGCACACCAGATTCGATCAAAAAGCGCCTGGCAGTTATTGAAAACGAATTCGCAGATTCAGATGCAATTACGCAACTGAAGTTGTCCCAAGAACGTCTTGACTTAGCAATGGAACTTTCCGAAATGACATCTGCTCAACAAATCGGACCACTTGAAAAAGCTTTCGTCAAAGTTGCTCGTTCATATGGCGACCGCAATGGAATCACTTACACCGCATGGCGCGAAATTGGTGTTGATCCAGCGGTCCTGAAAAAAGCCGGAATTACTCGCTGATCATTAAACGTCGAGTGCGTCAAGGGCAGTGAATACTTGTCCGATGTGCACTAACGAACGCTTCAGGTCAAAAGCTTCGTCAAGAACCTTTTTGTCAACGCGTTCTAACCGGGAATCGGCTTCAAGCACCGAGCGAAAATCTTGTGAACGCTCCCATGAAGTAGCTGCTGCTTCTTGAACTATTCGATAAGCCTCATCGCGAGTTAGGCCAGATTGAACTAGCGCCAAGAGAACTGGCTGGCTAAAAACCAATCCATGGCTTGAGTACAAATTGAGTTTCATCCGCTCTGGAGAAACCTGAAGGCCTTCAAGAAGTCGACGTAGACGATGCATGACGTAATGCGCCATCAACGACGAGTCGGGAAGAACGACGCGTTCAACCGAACTATGCGAAATATCTCGCTCGTGCCATAACGCCACATCTTGCATTGCGGCTTGGAGATTTCCGCGAAGAACGCGAGAGAGGCCAGTGATTGTTTCGGCAGAGATTGGGTTGCGCTTATGTGGCATTGCCGACGAACCTTTTTGTCCTGGCTTGAAACCTTCTTCAACTTCGCGCACTTCGGTTCGTTGAAGATGACGCAACTCAACAGCGATCATTTCGCACGTATTACCAACAGCGGCACAGGCCCACATGTATTCAGCATGTCGATCACGAGAAATCACTTGAGTTGCTGGGACTGCTTTCAGACCCAAGGCGTGGGCAACATGCTGTTCAACTTTCGGATCAACATTTGAATACGTGCCGACCGCGCCAGACAGTTTGCACACTGCGATATTTTCACGGGCAGCGATCAACCGACTGCGATCGCGATCAATTTGCAAGGCCCACAACGCAACTTTGGCGCCGAATGTGGTTGGTTCGGCATGCACGCCATGCGTTCGTCCAATCATCACCGTGTCGCGATGCGCCTTAGCTAAACTCACAACGACCCGTAGAAGCTTTGATGATGCATCAATAAGAAGGTCGGCAGCATCGCGCAACATCCAGCACCAAGCCGTATCAACGATGTCACTTGATGTGAGGCCGTAATGGATCCATGTACCAGCAGAACCGCCAATTCGCGACTGCAAAATGTCCACAAATGCCGCAACATCGTGATCGGTGATCTTTTCGCGATCGAGGACGTCATCTATAAAACGTGCGTCGACGACTGGGGTATTTGCTCGACACGTCGCAGCATCGGCTGTAGGAACAACTCCCAACACACTGTGCGCTTCGGTTGCCAGTAATTCAATTTCGACCCAACGACCAAAACGAGATTCGTCTGAGAAGACCGATTCCATTTCGGGTAATGAGTAGCGAGGGATCATGTCGTACCTCCAAATATTGAAGCGGAAGTCCAATCAAGTACATCATCACGTTCAGGACCGACACCGATGATGCGAATTGGAATTCCAGATTCACGTTCGACTGCAGTTATAAAGGCTCGAGCTTCGGCGGGAAGATCTTTTACTGATCGGCAATTTCGCAATTCGGTTTTCCAACCTGGCAAGGTGATGTAGTCGGCAACAACTTGACCAAGCACATCACTGCGATCAGGATAACCATGTATGAGTTCGCCATTGATGCGATAGCCCGTACAAACCTTCACTTCATCAAATGTGTCTAAGACATCGAGTTTCGTCAAGGCCAACTCGGTGAGTGAGTTGATGCGACCCGCATGACGCAACATCACACAGTCAACCCAACCGGTTCGGCGACGGCGACCAGTCACAGTGCCGAACTCGCGACCAATGTCCACTAACTTCTCACCAGTCTCACCAAGGGTTTCAGTCGGGAAAGGTCCAGAACCAACACGAGTTGTGTAGGCCTTGGTAATTCCGATGATGCGATCAAGTAATCGTGGACCTATCCCTGATCCGACACTTGCCCCACCTGCGGTTGGATTCGATGACGTCACAAACGGATAGGTGCCATGGTCAAGGTCAAGGAAGGTTGCCTGAGCACCTTCGAGCAAGATGTCTTGACCCGCGTCAACTGCGTCGTGCAAGAGACCGACGGTGTCGCCGATATACGGCTGCAAACGTTTCGCGTATTCAACGAACTCTGAAACGATGCGTTCAACATCAAGGGCCTCGCCACCCGCGTGAACAACATTGATACTTTCGGCTATCGCCCGTTCGCGAACCTGCACGGCAAATGTTTGCAAGTCGACACATTCGCCAACTCGAATACCAACGCGGCGAGCCTTATCGGCGTACGCCGGTCCAATTCCCTTGAGCGTCGTCCCGATCTTGTTGTCCCCCAAGTTGCCTTCTGAGATCGCATCCCACGATTGGTGCCACGGAAAGATCAATTGAGCCAGGCTTGAGACGGTCAATTTGCCGCATGAAATGCCGCGCGATTCAAGGCGATCGATTTCGGCAAAGAGTGTCGGCATATCTACGACAACCCCATTGCCAATGACCGGAGTGACGTGGTCGTACAAAACTCCAGACGGAATGAGCTGCAGGGCGTACTTCTCGGTACCAACGACAACGGTGTGACCAGCGTTGTGTCCACCTTGATAGCGAGCGACCACCGAATTCTCTCGGGCAAGAAGGTCGATGACCTTGGCTTTGCCTTCATCACCCCACTGGGCTCCGACGACGACGGTGACTGACATGGCACGCTCCTAATAAATGAGGGGAACGTAACGACACCCTACTTGCTCGGTTGATTTTGAGTGAACTGCATATCCATTCATTCAGTATTCATATCCAATGCAGATAAATCACGCTTCGGCGTCACCTCACTGAGACACAGTGACGAGCGGTCAACACAACAGTGTTGATCATCCGTGAACACAACCAAAAGGAAAACGATGATCCCCTCAAAGTACTCATCCATGCGCAAGATGGCGTCACTCGCCATTGTTGCTGGTTTGGCACTCGCAGCCTGTGGCGGCGACGATTCCAGCACCAGCGAAACAACAAAAGCTCCTGCTGCTACCGAAGCACCCGCAGATGACGCCACTGAAACCACCGAAGCAATGGACGCAACAGAAGCCGATCCGCTTGCCGCTCTCTACGAAGAGTGCCAGGCCGAAGGAGCCAAGGTTAACTTGATCGCTCTTCCCGACGAATGGGCCAACTACAAGGGCATCCTCGCTTCATTCGGCGAGAAGTATCCCGATGTTGAGTATCCCGTGGCCAACCCCGACGCCTCGTCGAAAGAAGAAATGGAAGCTGTTCAGACATTGGCTGGACAAGACGACATGCCCGACAACGTTGACGTCAGCCCCGCAATTGCCCAGGAAATGGTTGATGCTGGTTTGTTCGAGCCCTACGTTTTGTCAACCGACGCCGAGATCCCCGCAGGCTTGAAGGATGCCGACAACAACTGGACCGCTGCCTACTACGGAATTATGGCAATCACCACCAACACCAAGATTGCCCCCGTGGCTCCGACGTCATTTGCTGACTTAATGAACCCCGAATACGAAGGCCTCGTTGCCTTGAACGGTGATCCTCGTGAATCTGGTGCAGCATTCGCCGCAGTTATGGCGGCTTCACTTGCCAACGGCGGCAGCGCCGATGACATCTTGCCCGGCATCCAGTACTTCGCCGACCTCAAGGCTGCCGGCAACCTCGGTGGCACCGATGTCACCAAGGAAACCGTTTTGTCCGGTGAAACCCCCATCACCATTGACTGGAGCTACAACGTTCCGGGATTGGCCGCTGAACTCGAAGCTGCTGGGATCACCTACGAAACCAACTTCCCGAGCGACGGTGTGTACGGCGGCTTCTACGGCCAGGGAGTCATCAAGGACTCACCTCACCAGGCTTGCTCCAAGTTGTGGATGGAACACATCTTCAGCGATGAAGGCGCACTGGGCTACCTCGAAGGTGGCGCTGTCCCGGCTCGTATCGAAGCCTTGACCGCTGCTGGACTCGTGACCGAAGAAGTCAAGGCCAACTTGCCGCCAGACGAATTGGTTGCGCAGATTAGCTTCTTGACCCCTGCTCAGATTGCGGCTGCAAAAGCCGTGCTCGCCGAGCAGTGGGGCCCAATGGTGGCTGACGCCTGATCGTGGCGTCCACTCATACCTCCCCCAAAAAAGTCGAGGGGGTCGTCGCAACTGCGACGGCCCCCTCGTTCTTTTCGGTACTTCGACGAGTCTCGGCTTGGTCGGGGCTTCTTCCATTTTTTCTTTTTCTCATTTTGTTTCTGTTTATCCCGGCTGTCAGCGTTTTCTCTCAGGCCCTTCACGACGCTGATGGATCATTCGGGTTCAGCGCAATGCGCGAGGCCATCTCGGGACAAAACCTTGATGCCTTTGTTTTCTCGTTGAAGTTCTCGGCTGGGGCCGCATTCGTTGGCGTGGTCTTGGGTGGTTTGTTGGCCTACGCCGCGGCCACCGCTACACGGCCCCGTTGGCTACGCAACATCGTGAGTTCATTCAGTGGAGTTGCCGCCAACATGGGTGGGCTCCCTCTCGCCTTCGCATTTCTTAGTCTCCTCGGACGCCAAGGACTTGGCACCAAAATTCTTAACGCATTTGGTTGGGATCTTTATGCCGGCGACTTCAAACTTGGCGAAGTCTCCGGCCTCATCACTGTGTACTCGTACTTCAATATTCCACTGATGGTCCTCATCACGCTGCCAGCTATCGATGGATTGAAAACATCCTGGAGAGAAGCATGCGCCAATCTTGGCGGTAGCGCTTGGACCTATTGGCGCAGAGTTGGGTTGCCAATTCTTGCACCTTCACTTCTTGGCGGCTTCTTGTTGCTCTTCGCCAATTCGTTCAGCGCCTATGCAACGGCACGGCAACTGACCGACAACTCAAAAATCGTTCCACTTCGAATTAGTTTCTTTTTGGGCGGGGATATCTCAATTGGCGAAGACGCCGTTGGATATTCACTTGCTGCTTGGATGATCATCTTGATGGGCCTCAGCATGGCCGCATACTGGTTGCTTCGTCGACGAGCCGAACGTTGGAGTGACTCATGAGACATTCTCGTATCCAACGAACACTTGGACGTTTGCTCCCAACTCTTGTCTTGATCGCAAGCGCAATCTTCTTCGCGTTTCCTCTACTTGCAATGGCGCGTTTCGCTTTTCAAAACCTGCAAGTCATTGACCTTGGTTGGAACAATCTTTTTGAGAAATGGTCATTTACCTCAGTAACTGCTTCATTTTCAGATGATTTCTTCTCCGAGGCTCTTACTCTCAGTTTGAAGTTGGCGGCAGGAACAGCTCTCTTCACTTTGGGACTTTTGATACCCACCGCGGTTTGGGTGCATCTTCGCCTACCAAAGGCCCGCGTTTTCGTGGAGTTCTTAACCATCTTGCCGTATGTCATTCCAGCGATCGCACTTGTTGCAGGAATCGTGGTTGTCAAACCTCATGCCCGTTGGTTCTTAAATAGTGATTACTCGCTAATTCCGTTTTACGTCGTACTTGCCTTGCCGTTTACTTATCGCAGTATTGATACTGGTTTGCGAGCAATTGATCTCAAGGTGTTAGTTGAGGCATCTCGAAGTCTTGGTTCGACCTGGATTGCAACCCTTTTCAGAGTGGTCATTCCTAATCTTCGGGCAGCAATTATCTCGAGTACTTTTCTCACAGTGGCCGTCGTATTGGGCGAGTACACGATTTCAGACGTGCTCTTGAAACGAACATTCCCATCGTTCATGGCGCAGTATCGACAAAGCGACCCCCGTGGAGGATACGCACTTGCGATCCTTGCATTGTTAGGCACCAC
>CAMDER010000055.1 GCA_945896935.1 Bifidobacterium breve
AGTTTGTGGCAAACCTTGCTTTGTTTCGTTGCCCTGTCGTTGACTGCAAGCGGAACCTATTTTTGGAATGACATTCTCGATGTCGAAGCAGATCGAGTTCATCCGACGAAGTGTCGTCGACCGATCGCTGCTGGACTAGTAAAAATCAACACGGCTCGTATTGTCGGAACACTACTCTTAGCCATCGGAATTGCAATTGGTTTTATCCCCGATTGGCGTTGTGGTGTTGCGGTCATTGTGTACGCAGTGTTGACGGTGAGTTATTCAATGGTGCTGAAGCATCAGCCAGTCTTAGACCTGTTGGCAGTTGCGGGTGGTTTCGTGATTCGGGCAATCGCTGGTGCAGAAGCCGCATCGGTCGAAATGTCAACGTGGTTTTTGTTGTGCGCGAGTTTCGGAGCACTGTTTATTGTGACTGGTAAGCGTTACGCCGAGATGAAAGAACTTGGTGAAGGAAATGGGTCAACTCGTTCAACGTTGATGGCTTACAGCCTTGATTACCTGCGAATGGTTTTGGCGGTCAGTTTGGGTGCAACGCTGGTGGCTTATTGCACTTGGGCTTTTGCCACCAAAGAAATTTCTGGTTCGTCGTGGCCTTCGTATGAATTGTCCATCATCCCGATGTTGGCCGCACTCTTGCGATACCTGTTGGCTCTTGAACGTGGCCATGGCGCCGCCCCCGAAGAAGTGTTTGCTTCCGACCGCACCTTGCAGGCTTTGGGCCTGATTTGGGTGATTATCTTCGGATTAGGCGTTTACGTCGGCTGATCTTGGTGGAGTGCTCAGTTCAGTTTCGGCTCACTGAGTAAGATTTACCTGCTCATGGAAACTGACTTCACAACTTCGCGCCTCACTGGATGGGGACGTACCTCACCGAGTTCTGCTCGAACAGCCGAGGTATCGCGTGGAGACGTTTCCGAGTTTATTAAGGACTCGAATCGGCGCGGCGTTTTAATGCGTGGTCTGGGACGTTCATACGGTGACGCCGCACAGAATGCTGGCGGAGTAGTTCTCACATTAAAAGGGTCTGCACATGAGGCGGTCCTTGACGTCGGGGCAGGTACGTTAACTGCGGGTGCAGGCGTGAGTTTGCATGATCTATTGAAGGTCATTGTGCCTCAAGGATTTTTTGTTCCCGTCACTCCTGGAACGCGGTTTGTGACAGTTGGTGGTGCGGTTGCTTCAGATATTCATGGCAAGAATCATCATGTTGAGGGAAGTTTCGGTAAACACGTACGGCGCCTGACCTTGATGTTGGCTGATGGGACCATTCACGAAATTGGTCCCGAACAAAATCCAAGTTTGTTTTGGGCGACGGTCGGTGGAATGGGGTTGACCGGAGTCATCCTTGATGTGACTTTCGCGCTTATTCCTATTGAAACCAGTTTGTGCACTGTGAATACCATTCGCTGTCGCAATATAGATGTGCTGATCGAAGAAATGTCTCACGGTGATGACGATCATCGCTATTCAGTCGCGTGGGCAGATTTACTGGCAACTGGTTCTCGACTAGGCCGCAGTGTTCTGTGGCGCGGAGATCATACGAAACTAAATGAACTTTCAAGCAAGGATGCCGCAAACGCATTACGGTATGAGCCTCGACATTTGGCAACCGTGCCGCCCGTCGTGCCTTCATTTGGATTTGTGAACAAACTGTCGTCCACTGTGTTTAATGAACTGTGGTTTCGTAAAGAACCTCGTCGAAAAGAAGGCGGCCATAAATCAATACCGTCGTATTTCCATCCACTTGATGCCATTGGTTCGTGGAATCGTTTATACGGTGCTGGCGGATTTTTGCAGTATCAGTTTGCGCTACCTTTTGGTCGCGAAGACGAATTGCGGCAGATCATTGAAAAGGTTGCCATTTCAAAAACTGCGAGTCCACTGGTCGTTTTGAAACGTTTCGGTGCCTCAAATCCTGCTCCGTTAAGTTTTCCGATGCCGGGTTGGACGTTGACGGTAGACATTCCCGCTCGCGCCGAAGGACTCGGCGTTCTATTGCACTCAATCGACGAATTGGTGATGCAATCTGGTGGACGGCATTACCTGGCCAAGGATGCCCATACAACTCCGTTGGCGATACGTCAGGGTTATCCACGTCTCGATGAGTGGAAACAGATTCAGCAATCGGTTGATCCCGACCGCAGATGGCAGAGCGATTTAGCTCGACGACTTGAACTCATTTAGCGATTAGTGAACGACCCAAAGGAATAGTCATGGAAAATGCTGTTGGCGAAGTGCAAAATATTTTGGTCTTAGGTGGCCGAAGCGAAATAGGTGTCGCAATTGCCCGTGAGATGTTGACTCCTTCAACCCAGCGTGTGACTTTGGCTTGTCGTCGTCCTGATGAATCAAAAGAGGTGGAAGCTTCATTGACTCGCGAAGGTCTTCGGGTTGAATCGGTGATCTTTGACGGTGGCGATACTGCTTCGCACGCCGATTTCATTGACAATATTGTCGCGACGTCAGGTGACCTTGATGTTGTCATTTTGGCTTTCGGAGTTTTGGGCAGCCAAGAACAGTGCGATGATGATTCTCAGTCAGCCGTCAAGATTTCTCACACCAATTACACGGGTGCGGTGTCAATTGCCATGGAAGTCGCCAAACGTTTTCGCCAGCAGGGTCACGGACGTTTGGTTATCTTGTCAAGCGTTGCTGGAGAACGTACCCGCAAAGCCAACTATGTGTACGGCTCAACGAAAGCTGGACTTGATGCGTTTGCTCAAGGACTTTCTGATGCCATGGTTGGTACCGGCGCGAGCGTCTTAATAGTTCGTCCTGGCTTTGTGCATTCGGCAATGACCACGGGCATGAAGGCGGCTCCGTTTTCAACGACCCCCGACGTGGTCGCCAAGTTGACCGTGAAAGGTTTGCGAGCAGGCAAGCGAATCGTGTGGACGCCGGGCATTTTGCGTTGGGTCTTTATGGTGATGCGCCACCTACCCATTGCTATTTGGCGACGCTTGCCGATGGGCTGAAAAGCCACGCGACATTAGGGTTCAAGTATTGAAGTGTCTATGCCTGCGTATGTGGGGTTGAAGTCACCATTGCATGTAGGAGTACACGTTCCATCGGGGCGTGGCGGAACCGGAACTCGCACTTCGACTGCGTAGTCATACTGAGGTTCATAAGGGGCGTCGTACGGACCAATACCGTCACTTTGTGAACACTTTTGGTACAACCGCACGAGATCGTGTTGATAGGAACCGCGTAAGCAGAAATTGTTTTCAACTATTTGGTTCGGGGCATCGGGTCCAAAGGTGACCGATTCATTGGGTTCGATCCAGCCCGACCAGAACCGCGTCAGCACAAGCCAATCGGCACCGGCGACATCGTCGGCTAATCGAGAACCAACTTTGTCGGCGAGACCTGGATCCATTTCAATGAAGTATGTCGCTGGTGTGAGTTCGGGGAACAAGTGATAAATGAACGCATCGCTATACGACGTGTTGCGCAGGTCGACTGGCCCGACCAGCAGTCGTTCGCCAGCATGCGAAAGTTTGTCGAGGTCGGCTACAACTTCTTGAGTTGCCAAATACGGGCGGGTATCGCCCAAATAGAAGTATCGATCACCTCGCGTTACTTGCATCACTTCGGTTTTGCCCGTCACACTTCGCCAGACCAGATCGGTGTATGTGCGAACAGTGTAAAAAGGGCAGACCAGCAAAATAAGAATGACCAAAGTCATCGACGCGGTCAAGGTGCGCACTGTCGGATGTATCCGGCGATTGCGTTGTCCGATGACTTCATAGAGGGCGATGAGAAGCAGCGGCCAAGAAATACAAGACACCCATAACAAGTGCGCACTGTCAGGGCGTTGCAGTGCCTGAGGCAACAAGCCAATTCCGAACAATCCGGCGACAAAGAGTGTGGTGAATCGTGGTGAGTCGTTGAGTAATGCAAGTTTGCGTTGGCGTCGAGCGACAACCGTGACAAATATGGCCACAACTGGCAACATGAAAAACCACATGAAAAGTTGTCGAGGCGCCGACAGCGAAGGCAAACCCCACCACGGAGCAAACTTTTCACTGATCACCTGCAATGCGCCCTGGAGATAATGCCAACTAGGTGGGCGTGGTAACTCTCGACCTGGCCGTAAATGTATGACTGGGTCGAGAAGGACACCACGAATCATCGCTGACGGACCAGCTTGTATGAGATGGATCCAGACTGACGTCAAGCCGAGCACAAGTCCGCTGGCACATTGCGCAAGTATGCGACGTGGTCGCTTCCATAATGCCCAGGCCAACACAAGCAAGAGAGCGAGAGCCAGATCGGGACGGAACGTGAGAGCAAGGCCGGCGAGCAATCCGGCGATGACCCAAGAGTTGCGCGAGTTGATCTGTTGCGCGCTCTGATGAACAGCGCGAATCACGAAGATCACCGACCACAGTGCAATGCCGACGCCACCGCTCCAGGCCAATGCTTGCAGTCCGATTGGTGTGAAGACAAAAATCAGCGAGAACAGACCGACCAGCGTGGAGAGCTTTTTGCCCCATGGTCGACAGAGAACCATCAGACCAGCGACGATGAGAAGGTGTTGCAGTAACCCAAAAGAGCGTTCAGATGTCAGGTTGACGCCAAAGATTCGCATCCAGGCTGACAAAAGATGAAGTGAACCTGGACCGTATAGATGCAAGAAATCGACGTTGGCGATATCGCCCTTCATGACTCGTTCGGGGAAGACCAGCATGAAGCCTTCTTCCATTGATGAGCCAACTGCGCGAAAAAGTGCGGGCAGTGCTAACGCAATTGCGGCTCCGACGATGGCAAAAGAGGCCCATGTGGAAAGCGCTGCTCGATGAAAAGCTCGTTTGATGTTGAAGGTTCCGCCGTGAATAAATGTGTGGGAATTCGGGTGAAGGGGAGGCTCAAGATGCCGGTCTGACATTGCAAACTTTTTTCGAATACGACTGAGCAGTGGGAAGAGACCGACGGCTGCGAGGACACAGAGTGCTGGTTCGGCAGGTACTCGAAAGCGCGTCGTGCCGTATGCATACATTGCAGTCAACGTGACATTGACAAACAGCGCGCCGAGGGGAAGCAAGCCGGCTCGTCGTTTGCGGATGAGGTATGCACCGTAAATAGCCGCCGCTGCAAGGCCGTAATACATGAAGAGTCCGGCTCGGGCTGCGTTTTTATTGCGACCTTCAATGGGTGCGAATTCGGTGTTCTGCCACGGACGGAAAAGTTCCCACTGGCGTCCCACGCGAGCAGCAATGACCTTTGGTAACTCACTCATATGGTCTTTGGCGTAACTAAAACCTTTTTCGCGCCAGAAGAGTGACTTCTGGGCTTCATCGCCCGTTGCATCAATTCCTTCGCGACGCAACTGTTCTTGACAATCAAATAACCAAAAACCCATGAATTTTCCAGAATATGCCTCGTCACAATTCGCGTAGACAAATAACTCATTTCCATTCGTCGAAAGCGGAACAACCTCTTCAAATGAACGGGTGTTTCTGATGAACCACGGGGCGAGCACGATGAGACAAGCCAACGCAGCGATAACGATGTTTTTCGCACGAGCACGAAGTGAAAGTTCTCGTCGTAAAAATATCCATGGAGCGATCAACAGAACTGTGAGCAATAGTCCTTCGCCGCGCGCGAGAGCGGCAAGAGCAATAAGTGCACCCATCGCAATAGCCCACCGATATTGCGATAATTTCTGTTGCGAATCTTTCCATCGGTACGCCGAGTAGATGGCAGCTGTTGTGCATAGAGCCATGAGGCCTTCTGGGAACATCACTCCATCAACGAGCCACAAGTTGGGGTAGATCGAAGCAAGGAACATTGCGAGCAGGGCAATGGGATTGCGATATTTCTCGGGGGCGACTCGTCGTGCAACTAAGCCAACAAAGGCGACGACTCCAGTTCCGATGAGTAGCGACAAAAACTTATGGTCAAAAAAAGTTGTGCCGCCCAGACGTGAACTGATGGAAAGGACAAAGGGGTAGAGCGGTCCATGCAATGCGCTAGCGCGCCATTGTTGATATGCGATGAAGTTCAGCGGTTCGGGAAAGCCATGGCCGGTGGCGAGAAAATTCGCCGTTGAATGATAAAAAAGTGGGTCCCCGCCATCGGTGCGGGTTGGAGCGACAACGAGCAGCGTGCCAAGACGAACAATGAGTGCCATGGCGAGCAGACCAAGATACGCCGTGCGAAATCGCGGAATAACTAACTTGTTCTTAGCGATGATGTTGGCGGTCATCCAAACACCGATGACCAGCAGTAAACCCAACGCGGCAGAAGTGCAGACGGCCCAGATGAAGCTGGTGAATTGTGGACCAACCAGGGTTTCTACGTTGCCATCAGAATTAAGGATGATTCGTTCGACATGTTGGCGGGTGATGAGATCAACGGAAATTTGGGAAAAGAGAAAGAAGCCGGGTGCAAGGTATGCCAGGACCGAAATGACGCGGTGAGAAATTTCTGAAGTGAGAAGCGGTTGGGTGTGGTCAACATCTGATGATGTTCGGCCACGAATGGTCGTGACGACGAGTGCGATGAAAGTGACGAGTATCGAAAAACCGACGGCAGGTCCGACGAAAGGTTGGCTGTGGCGAAAGAGGAGTGCGGCTTCAACGAGGTCGCGAGGCGTGACTTCAAGTTGAGGTTGAGTGACAAGTGCTCCAACCAAAACGGTCCACCAGGTGACATACGTGAGAGACGCTGCAGTCGCAATGCGACGACGAGTTGAAGGCTCGGGGCAGAAGTATTCAAGACACGATTGACCAATAAGAAAGAGGGGGAAGATTGCCCCGACACCAAAAATGATGTCCAGCCAGTGACCTTGCGAGCTGCCTTCATTGAGCCGAGCAACCATGACGCACAGTCGAATGAAGCCAAGAACTCCAACGAATGCGGCAGGACGCCGAATAGACGAAAAAAGGGCGGACGGACTGATTGCTCAATGTTAGACAGTCTCCGAGGTTGGCTCGGGGAGTTCGGTCGATGAACTTTGATACTGATGGTCGGACGACTGGAATGACCTAGAAATGGGTGATCGGATGGTACTTTCGTGGTGTCGTGAATAACTCTCGCAATCCTTTTCTTGCCTTGGCGCGACCGCGTTGGAGGCTGGCTGTATCGCTATTCGTGGCGCTGGCGGCCGTGGTGTACTGGTGGTGGCCCGGAATCGTCGGGGCGGGAGACCCCGCATCAGAACCGTCGGTACTCGTCGTCGGAAATGGCGAATTGAAGGAAGCGCAAACAGTCGTGAGCCGTCGTCTCGTTGAAGAGGGACTCACCGTCGCTTGGGTCGATGCTCCCGAATCGTGGTGCGATCTGCCGGGCGAGTTGGCGAGCGTTGACGCGCAACCATCTCTCGGAATCGTCGTCTCTCTGAATTCTCCGATTTCATTCAAGTCATGTGATGTATCGCCAGATGTGGCTGCGCAAAATGTTGTTGAGGCGTTACAAAGATTCGAGGCAGATCATTCTGCGATTGTTACTGGATTATCAGGCGAGGCAGATCCGGTAGTGGCCGTTCTACAAAAACTTGGTGTGCGCGTTATTGATCCATCGAGCATGTTGGCAGAAGTCGACGAACACGTTGATTGTTTGTGGTGGGACGACTGTCTGCCTGACGAGAATGGTGTTGGCTACGTGATTGTCCGTGACGCAAACGGGTTGACCCTTGCTGGTCAACAACGAGTTGCCCGAATCATCGTGGCGAATGTTTTGTGATGGCTGATTTAACTGTGCAAGAGATGGCTACCGAGATGATGCGACATGGGGTCAATCGGGTTCACGTTTTGGCATGGCGCGACTTTGATGACGATGAAGCAGGTGGATCTGAAGACCACGCTCATGAATTCATGAAGCGCTGGCAAGAGGCTGGGCTCTCGGTATTGCATCGAACTTCACACGCCGCCGGTCAACCCACGACGTCAATCAGAAGTGGTTACGAAGTTGTTCGCCGTGGTGGCCGGATGTCGGTCTTCCCGCGAACCATGGCGAGCGAAATCTTTGGGCGTATGGGCAAATATGACGCTCTCGTTGAAATTTGGAATGGTGTTCCGTGGATGTCGCCACTGTGGTGTCGGCGTCCACGTATTTTGATCCTGCATCATGTGCACGGTCCGATGTGGAATCAGATGTTCTCTCCGCCACTTGCGGCAATTGGTCGGGGATTGGAAACGAAGTTTGCTCCGCCGTTTTATCGACGAACTCCAACCGTCACGACTTCTGAAGACACTCGAGAAGAACTCATTCACTTGGGCTGGAAGCCCGAATTGGTCACGACTGGGCCGGTCGGGGTCGACGATTTCTTTTCAGTCGGCGGCGCGAAGACAGCGCACCCATCAATTGTGGCAGTTGGACGGCAAGCCCCGGTCAAGAGATTTGTTGAACTCATGGAACAGGTGCAGTACACCCGACAATTTGTAGCTGAAGCAACTTTAACTTTGGTTGGAGATGGTCCAGACCGGACAAAAATTTCTGAATGGATTGATCGAAACGATGCTCACAAGTGGGTGACGTTGCTCGGCCGAATAAGCAGAGAAGATCTCCGTGATCGATATCGTCAGGCTTGGGTGATTGCAAGCGCATCGTTGGCAGAAGGTTGGGGATTGGCTCTCACCGAAGCAGCGGGTTGCGGTACTCCCGCAGTGGCAACTGATATCAGTGGTCATCGTTGTTCGGTCCTTGACGGACAGACCGGGCTATTGGCTCCGCTCGAGAATCTTGGTCGTGTTCTCGCAGACGTATTGCTTGATGATTCGCTTCGTGCGAAGTTGTCATTGCAAGCTGAACTGCGGGCGCGAGCATTGACCTGGGATGCTCTGGCGGCAGGGGTATTGCATCCCTTGTACCAACAAGTCCTGAATCGGCCAATAGCGAGAAACGCGACATGAAGTATTCGCTGAAGAAACTGCTGGCCACGCCCCGTCGTTCAATGTGGCTTTTCGTTGTTTTCGTTTCGTTGTTGGCGGTCATGCCGATCATTGTTGCTGTCGTTGCGTTGTTGAGTGGAGACGCTTGGTTTCCGGCCGGTGATATGGCTCAAGCCGAATTACACATGCGCGGATTCTTCAGTAATCCCCCTCTGGTGGGAGCCGCTGGGCGAATTGTGAGCGATACGGGATTTCAAGGTTCGCACCCAGGACCTGGACTATGGGTTGCGATGCTGCCGGTTTATCTCATAGGTGGACGAAGCAGCCATGCTCTCTTGGCTGCAGCGGCCAGTGTGCATATTGTCTCTGTTGTCCTAGCGGTTCGTTTGGCATTCCATCGAGGCGGGCGGCTGTTGGCTACCTTGACGGCTTTAGCAGCGTTGTTAGTGATTCGTGCTTCTGGCCCAGATTTCATGGTTGAACCATGGAATCCGTGGTTGGCCATCTTGCCATTTTCAGTGTTCGTATTTTTGATTGGGGAAGTTGTTGCGTCGATTGCAAGTGCGAAACATAAACGCCTTTCGTTGATCGCCGCAGTCATTGTCGGTAGTTATTGTCTGCAATGCCACGCGGGTTACGCAGTTCTAGTTGTCGGTGCCTTGGTGGCTTCGATTGCGGTGTGGATACGCGATGAATGCCGTACTACAGAATCAAAGTTTTTAGGTATCTCACAATCGTGGTCGAAAATTCGCAGCGGTTTATTACTTGGTTCGTTTGCGCTGCTGGTCGTGTGGTCGCCAGTGTTTATTGATCAGTGGCGTCGATCGCCTGGCAATCTCTCCATACTTTGGGAACATTTTGTGACACCATCTGAGCCAACATTGAGTTTGAGCATGGCAGTGCAGGTGATTGCAACCCAGTTCAATCTCTTTGGCCTGTGGCTATCGGGTCCAGGTGTCGACGCTCCAGCAGAAGGTTGGGCACGTTACATCGGTTGTTTGCTGATGGTTTCTCTGTGGCTTTGGGCTACCTGGAAAGTGAGGAAAGCGGATCAATCTGCGATGTTGCGCTGGCAGATCATGATGGCGGGTTTTGTTCTTCTTGGATCGTTCTCAATCCTTCGTATTTTCGGGCCATATTACGA
>CAMDER010000056.1 GCA_945896935.1 Bifidobacterium breve
CGGGGAGTTCGGAATCAATCAAGAGCTGTTTGATATCGCGCCATGCTCGATGATGATCATGATCGTGATCATCGTGGTGATGCACCGCAACGATGGCCCGAGTCGCGCCGACTCCGGCGCGTTGAGTGCGTTCAAACATCAATGCGTAGTCGTCAAGGGCAAGACCACCAAGTATTTCGATGACTTGTAACGAATCTGCACCAGCATCAATGAGCGATGCCAAAGTCATGTCGCCAGCAGTGCCAGCACCACAATGGAACCACGCAGCAGTACTCATGCTTGCTTTGCCTGTGTTTGATCGGAGCGTAGTGATCGAACAATGCGTGCCACCGCGCAGGCCGCGCCGTAGCCATTGTCAATACCAACAACAGTGACGCCGTTGGCGCAGGTCGCGTGCATTGCTAACAGTGCAGTCACACCTTCAAGGCCCGAGCCGTATCCAACATTGGTGGGTACTGCGATGACGGGCTTGCCGCTCAATCCACCAATCACACTTGCAAGAGCGCCTTCCATACCTGCGACAACAACAATCACATCAGCGGCCATTACATCGTCTAATCGATTCAGTAATCGATGCAAACCAGCTACTCCAACATCGGTGATGCGGTTCGCTGCAATGCCATGCGCACGTAAAGCCAAAATGCATTCGTCAACAACCGGAACATCTGCAGTGCCCGCCGAGATCACTAAAGCGTTACCCGTGTACCAAGTTTCGGGTGTTCGCCACAGCATTGACCCGTGCGCAGTTTCGGCTTGTCCGAAGGCGG
The DNA here is from genome assembly GCA_945896935.1 of Bifidobacterium breve. Lineage (GTDB taxonomy): Bacteria > Actinomycetota > Acidimicrobiia > Acidimicrobiales > Ilumatobacteraceae > Casp-actino8. The sequence continues at coordinate 768 of CAMDER010000056.1, forward strand.
CTTCAAGAGCCTTGTGCTGATCAACCGTGGTGCGCGTGACCAGCACCGGTCCAGTGCCATGGTCGAGAAGTTCGCGCACAATCAAGACGCACTGTTCGGGGCTTTTACCTGGCCCATAGACCGCTTCGGGTGCCCCTTGACGTAAGTGTCGGTGATGATCGACCAGCGTGTCGCCAACATCGCTAAATGGCAGGCGCTTCAAACGCTCAACGGCTTCGTCGGGCGCGATAGATCCTGAAGAAACGCCCTCAATCAATTGGCGCAGGGTCTCAACATCCACATAATCATCCTGCCACTTGGCGCTCGTGCCTCTAGCCTTGGCGACTGTGAACACTTCCACTGATTCTCTGCAACCGACTGCCCGCTCTTCGCGGGTGGGGTTTTTGGGACCTTTCGGAACCTTCACCGAGCAGGCGGTGCGTTCACAGTCCGACCTTGGCAGTGGCGAACTTGTGGCCTTTCGTTCGGTACCCGACGTTCTTGACGCCGTTGACAATGGAGACGTTGATTTCGGAGTTGTGCCGATTGAAAACTCGATCGAAGGCACCGTCAACTTCACGCAAGACGCGCTGTCGTTCGATTACAACTTGTTGATTCAGCGTGAACTAGTTCTTGATATTGAACATTGCTTGATGGCGATGCCGGGCACTTCACTCGCTGATATCACGACCGTGCTATCAATCCCCGTTGCGACTGCGCAATGTCATCGCTATCTACGCGAGCAAGTTGGTCATGCCGAAGTTCAGGCCGCCAACAGCACGGCCGATGCTGCCAAGACTGTTGCCAGTCATGGTGTGGCTGGCGTTGCTGCAATTGCCCCAAAAAATGCTGCGACGTTATATGGACTGAATATATTGGCGACCGACATTGCCGATCATGCTGGTAATCAAACGCGATTCGTTGTTGTCGGCAAATCTGGTCTTCCAGCACCGACCGGGAACGACATCACTGGCATCGTCGTGTTTCAGCGGGCTGACGAACCAGGAAGTTTGATTTCGATCTTGCAAGAGTTCGCCGCGCGACGAGTCAACATCACCAACTTGTTGTCACGTCCCACCAAAGACGGCGGGCTGGGCGACTATTGCTTCGTGATGTATCTCGAAGGCCACATCGCCGACGAATTAGTGGCCGATGCTCTGCGAGCTCTTCACGCCAAACAAGGTGGGGTGAAGTTTTTGGGTTCGTATCCGGCTCATTCTGCGCATGTTCACACCACTCGCGAACATGCCGATGGTCGCTGGCAGCAAGCCGACGACTGGATTGAACAACTCCGTTTGACGATCAGAAAATAGCAATCAGTTATTTCAGATTGCTCTGACGGTTTTTGTCGCTAGCCTCAGAGGCGGAACGGTGGCAGAGCGGACAAATGCATCCGCCTTGAAAGCGGAAGGCTCACAAGGCCCGGGGGTTCGAATCCCTCCCGTTCCGCTCAAAGTGTTGCGAGAGACATGTCATTGAAATCCTGTGGACTCAAAAACATGTTGTCAGAGACCTACCTGTAGGCTTCTCCCGCTACACCTTGGAGAGGTGCCAGAGTACGGTTGAATGGGACGTCCTGCTAAGACGTTGACCCCCGAAACGGGGTCCGTGGGTTCAAATCCCACCCTCTCCGCCAATTGAGTTTTGGTGAATTTTCAGACTATTGTCAACCTCGTGGGGACAATCAGTGAAGACCGTTATGTGGTGATTTCTGCCGACTGTCATGCCGGAGCCGATCTGGTCGATTATCGACCGTTTCTTGATCCGAAGTATCACTCCGAATTTGACGGCTGGGTTGAAACGTACGAGGTTCCCTACGAAGACCTCAAGGGCCCCGATGGTCCGCGCAACTGGGATTCTGATCGTCGACTTGCCGACATGGAAGCCGACGGAATAGTCGCCGAAGTGATTTTTCCCAACACAGTCCCGCCGTTTTATCCAAAGAGTTCGCTGACCTATCAACCACCGGCAGCCAATATCGGAGACGCCGAACGTCGATGGGCGGGCCTGCAGGCGCACAATCGTTGGCTTGCCGATTTTTGTGGTCGCACGCCCAACCGTCGTGCTGGTATTTGTCAAATCAATTTGTATGACATCGAAGCCTCGGTGCGCGAAATTCGTTGGGCGAAAACGGCTGGATTAACAGGCGGAATTCTGTTGCCCGGCGTGCCACCCGGAGTCGGATTACCAGAGTTGTACGACATCGATTACTACGACCCTCTGTGGACGGTTTGTGAAGAATTAGGAATGCCGGTGAATCACCATGGTGGAAGTGCAAGCCCGGCTATGACTGAAGCGGTTGAGTCGCCAGTGATTTTTTTGTTGGAAATTACTTGGTGGTCGCACCGAGCGTTAACTCACCTGATTGTCTCGGGTGCCTTAGAAAAGCACCCCGAATTGAAATGTGTGTTCACCGAACAAGGCACCGAATGGGTGCCGGGTGAATTGATGCGACTTGATTATTTCTTTGATCGCATGCGTCATGCAGTGGGATCGCAAGAACACATTTGGGGCGAACCCGTGATGTCTAAATTGCCGCTCCAGCCGAGCGAATATTGGGCACGTCAGTGTTATACGGGCTCTAGTTTTATTCGCCCACATGAAGTACCTTCGCGACACAAAGTTGGAGTTGACAGCATTATGTGGGGCAGTGATTACCCACATAAAGAAAGTAGTTTCCCGTACACCACCGAAGCGTTGCGCGCGGCTTTCGCCGAGTGCGAACGTTCAGAAATTGAACAGATGCTGAGCCTCAATGCTGCTGGCGTGTATGGCTTTGACCTTCAAAAACTTAAGCCGATTGCTGCACGCATCGGACCCAAAGTTGCTGAAGTCGCCACGGTGTTACCAAAGGGTGGAGTACCTAAAGAAGCCCAACGTTGCCCGGCCTTTGTCGGTCTGACGGCCGATGAGTGAACGTCAGTAGTCGAAGGGGTTTACCTTGAAAACATTGGTGGGAAAAGTTGCAGTAGTTACTGGCGGTGGTGGCGGACTCGGTCGTGCCATGGGAGAACGTTTCGCCGCCGAGGGCATGAAGGTTGTACTTGCCGATGTTCAAGGTCCGCTCTTAGAAGCAACCGTTGAAGAATGTCGGGCCAAGGGTTTAGAAATTAGTGGTCATGTCACCGACGTGACTAATCAGTCGTCAGTAGATGCACTGCGCGATTTCACTTTGTCGACGTATGGATCGGTGCATGTTTTGTGCAACAACGCCGGTATTGGTGCTGGTGCCGAAGGTCGAATGTGGGAGCACGAATTAAATGATTGGAAATGGGCGATTGCCGTCAATGTGATGGGTGTGATTCACGGAATCAACTCGTTTGTTCCTGCCATGTTGGCTCACGGCGAAGAGGCACACATTGTGAACACGTCGTCGGGAAACGGAGGGGTTTCACCTTTGTCAGGTACTCCGCAATATGCCGCGACAAAAGCTGCCGTGGTTACAGCGTCCGAATGTCTGTATGCGCAGTTGCAAGAAGTCCAATCGGCAATTGGAGTTTCGGTTTTGTTTCCTGGCCCAAACATGTTGCGTACAGGTTTGTTTGAATCGTGGCGTTCGCGCACTGACGAGTTTGCCAAACAGCGTCCGCGTAAAACTCCGTATACCACTGTTGAACAACTCGAAATTCAAATGAAGGCTGCAGGGCACGAGATTGCCTACACGCCCGTTGAAGAAGTCGCCGAGTTTGTTATAGATGGTATTTTAAGTAATCAGTTTTGGATGATGCCCGCAAGCGAACGCGGTGACATCACGATGAGTCTGCGTTACGAGTCAATGCGTTCACGTTTAAACCCGAATTACTTGCGCCAAGTACCTGGCTGAAATTGAGATAACTACAAAGGAGATTTTTATGACTGCAATCGACAATCCATTGACTCGTGAAGCGAATCCCTACATTGATCCGTATCTCGATGTCCCGGCGAATGATCCGTACATCATCGTTTCGGCAGATAGTCATGCCGGACTACCAACGGCTGAGTATCGCGGCTACTTAGAGAAAAAATTTCATCCGCAATTTGATGAATTTTTAGCCGAGCGTGAACAGGCGCTTGAACAATCAACGATGCTTGGAACGCGCAATGAGGATTACGCCAAGAAATGGTTTGAAGAGCACGAAGAAGCTCTTCGTAGTGGCTGGGAAGCAGGTCGTCGAGATCAAGAACTTGATGGCGATGGTGTCGCCGGCGAAATTATTTTCCCTGACGCCGATGCGGTCGAAAGTCGTACTTGTGTGCCATTTGGTGCGGGCCTAGGTCTGTCAGGTGACATGGATCCCGAATTGGGTTTGGCGGGTTCAATCGCCCACAACCGTTGGTTGGCCGAACTTTGTTCTGAAAGTCCAGAGCGCCGTCGAGGCATGGCGCTGATTCCGATTACTGCTGATTTAACTCGGGTTTTAGCTGAAATTCGCCGAGCAAAGGAATCTGGTTTAGGCGGTGTGATGATTCCCGCGATGTGGGTGAATCAGTTGCCATATCACGATCGTCATTACGATCCGGTGTGGGCGTTGTGTGAAGAACTCAATATGCCAATTTCGACTCACTCGGGTCCGGCGTCGCGCGATGAATACGACAATCACCTCGGCATCTACGTCACTGAAGTCGTGTGGTGGCCAGCACGGCCGTTGTGGTTCATGTTGTGGTCAGGTGTGTTTGAACGCTTTCCTGGTTTACGTTTCGGTGTGACCGAGGCAGGTTGTTGGTGGTTGCCACCACAAATTTGGTTTTGGGATCGACTTGCTCTTGGACAAAAAGGCACAGAAAAATTAGGTGGCGATCCGTTCAAGGGCGCGATCAAAATGTTGCCGAGTGAGTACATCGATCGCAATGTGTACATCGGTGCGTCGAACACCAAGCGTCGCGAGTTAGGAATGCGTTACGAAATTGGTGTCGGCAATATCATGTGGGGCAACGACTTCCCGCACCCCGAAGGAACATGGCCCAATACGCGCGCATGGCTCACAAAAACTTTCCATGACATCCCTATTGATGAGACGCGGTTGATGGTTGGTTTGAGTGCAGCAGAATTATTCAGCTTTGATTTGGCAAAGTTGCAAGTTCACGCTGACCGTATGGCACCTCGCCCATCCGATTTTGGACAAGTGACCGATGCCGACCCCACTGGTCAGCGTTTGACCGATCGTTGGGCTCCGGTGAAAGAAGTCGGTCGACATTGGCTGACCGAACACGATTTTTCATTAATTCCGTAAGCAACTTCATTAAGGGGAGAACATGGCTTCAACAGTTGGTCAGTACTGCATCAACGTCACCGATTTGAAACGGTCTGAGTGGTTCTACACCGAGATCATCGGTTTAAAGGTTCAATCTCGCACCCAGATTCCTGGGGTTGATGAGATCGTTCTCGCTGCCGATGCGGGTGGCGGCCGGTTGCAGTTAGCAAAGTGGTTAGAGCGATCGGGACCCATCGAACACGGCACTGCGCTGTGGAAGATTTATATGAACGTCGATGATTGCCAAGATGTTCACGATCGGGCAGTGGCTGCAGGTTTCACATCAACGATGGCTCCACAACGTTTAGACCGCTGGCCGGTGACGGTCGCCTTTGTTCTCGACCCCGATGGCTATTCGGTTGAATTGCTTCAGCGCCATGAGGGTGCCGTTGTCAATGGTGCTCAATAGCGCCGCGTGCATTGACTTTTTCGCGACTGAATTGACGCAACGGCCGAGGTTTCAGGCAAAAATCGCTATTTGTGGATAAGCATTAGGTGATATCTATACGCAGGTAATACCTTAATTGTCCCTGTGGATAAGCCGGTCATGCTGGTCAGACGCCACGGGGGCTCTGTTGCGATCGTATGACGAAACGACCACACTGATGGGGTCGGTCAACGAGTGTTGGCCGCCCCACCATCATGAGCACCTACCAGCAATCCTCGGTGACTGATCAGTTCTGGTCGAACGGGTCGGGACGCCGGCGTCGACCACGTTCGGGTGGTGGGTTCCCTCGCGGACCCAAAGACCCGTTCCGTCGTCGTTTGGCAGCTCTTTTTATCGTTGGTCTGTGTATTGCGCCGATTGCTTGGGCCTTGCGGGGCGATGGCAATGCGGTGGACGTGACCAGCACTGGCGGCGCAGCAGCGATTGTGCAATTCGATACAAATGGCGATGCGACCACGACAGTTGTTGCACCTACGGTCGAGCCTGCGATCATTCCACCGACTACAGATTCTGTCGCTGCTGTCACTGTTCCAGAAACCGCAGCGCCAACGACTGAAGCCATAGTTCTTGAACCAGCCACGACCGAAGCCCCGAAGCGCGTGTGTGCATCGAAGTACACCGTGCAAGCCGGCGATTCATGGTTTGGCATTGCCGAACGCTCTGGTGTTAAAGCCAGTTTGATTGCGGGCACGAACAACAAAACGATTCAGTCACCACTCATGGTTGGTCAAGAGATTTGTTTGCCACCAGGTGCAACGGTGCCTGCACCAATTGAGCCCGATGCGGTGACAACGACGACAACACCGAAGATCGCATGTGTGGGTGCATACATCGTGAAAACCGGCGATTCATGGAGTGGAATTGCCAAAAAAGTTGGCATCAAGATTTCTGAACTCACCGCAGCAAACGGCAAGACATCACGTTCTACGTTGTTGCCCGGTCAAGAGTTGTGTTTACCCAAGGGTGCAGTGACGACTTCGGCTGCCGCACCGTCAACATCTGCACCCACAACAACGCAACCACCGAAGTATGTGCCAACGAAAACTTTTACCCGGGCCGAACTCGAAAAGTTTGTGCGCGATGCTTGGCCAGACGAACTTGAGGACAATGCGTTCTATGTGGTGAACCGCGAGAGCAGATGGAATCCGCTCAGCCGCAATTCGTGCTGTATTGGTTTGTTCCAGTTGAACTGGAATTCGCATAAGTCGTGGATGAAGAACTACGGCATCACCGATGCCTCAGAATTACTCAACCCCGAAGTCAACGCCAAGTTGGCCTACGCGACTTGGCAGCGCTCGGGCTCGTGGGCCCCGTGGTGTACCCGCAACTGGTGCCCGACACCCTGACATCTCGGTGATTCTGAGGTTTTCACCCACGGATTAGCCCTCTAGGCTTTATGCCGTTGCACTGGTAGCTCAATGGATAGAGCATCTGATTACGGATCAGAAGGTTCGGGGTTCGAGTCCCTGCCAGTGCGCCATTTCTGTTCGTGGGCGCTCATTGCCTGCGAATTGCGTTCGTAGCTCAATGGATAGAGCATCTGACTTCGGATCAGACGGTTGGGAGTTCGAGTCTCTCCGGGCGCACGATACAGGATCTGAGTTTGGCGCACACCAAACTGTCCTAATGCCTTCCAAAAATGCCGGCCGAATCGCTACCGCGATGGGCTTCTTCACCACTTTGGCTGGAGTCATGCACTTCGTCAACCCCGATTTCTTTAACGACATCGTTCCGCCGTGGTTGCCTCCCAGTGAAAGTTTTTGGACGTACCTCAGTGGTGTCGCCGAACTGATTGTGGGACCGATGTTGTTGTGGCCCAAGTATCGCAAGCAAGGCGCATTGGCGGCCATTGTTCTTTTTGTCGCCGTGTACCCAGCCAACATTTACATGGTCTGGGACTGGCGCGATGAGCCGTTCTCAAAACAGATCGTTGCTTATGGACGACTCCCATTCCAGTTTGTATTTATTTGGTTGGCTTGGAAAGTCTTCACTGATTCTTCGGCAAGCGAAACTCGGTTACGACCAAGTCGTTTAGATTCATAAAGCGCTGTATCTGCTCGATCAAACAATTCTGGATACGTTTCATTCATTTGTCGTAAGGCCACACCTGCAGAAATTGTTAAACGAAGAGTGCCCTTTGCGGTTTCAATGACCAAACATTGAATGCCTGCCCGAATGCGTTCGGCAACTACCACGGCGCTTGCAAGATCTGTGTCAGGCAAAACCACGACAAACTCTTCGCCACCGATACGCGCGGTTCCATCGATCGTTCGAGTCATTGCCGAAATTTGTTTGGCGACCGAACTAATTGCAAGATCACCAACTTGATGTCCGAAATTGTTGTTGACGTCCCTCAGAAAATCTAAATCAAGTACCACAAGACTTAGTTCGGTTGAATGACGTTTTGAGCGTTCAAATTCGTGGTCGACAAACTCTTGCAGACCAGATGAATTCAGTAATCCAGTTCGTATATCTCGTTTACTGAATTGTGCCGACTGATTGACCCGGAGATGTTCAACGGCTGAATAGCAGGGAGCAACAACAATGAAAAGAAGTAGTGGGTTGATGAGGGCGAAAATGGCCCCGATACAACCGATTGATATCTCGGCAAATTCTCGAAGCAACGATTTTGGATTCCAATGTGCAGTGACAAGAACTGGATTGTGGCTTGCAAGACCCATGACCACCGAAACAATGAGCGAATCGATGAGCAAATGGATGGTGATCGCTAAAACGAATGCAAGCACTTGCCGATTAGTTAAGTCACCGTTGAGAGGTTGATTGTTGACGAATAACCAGAAAATCAAACTTGACGAGTTCATCGTGAGCAATCTTTGAAAACGAATCAACCAACTTGAGGGTGATCGTCGTTCGGTTGGAACAATCAATGCAACGATGACTAGGGCGAATGGTGGGAGAAGAATTGCCGACGCAAAAAAGAAGTGGCCGATCGGCGAAAGAACAATCTGACGATCACCCCGAGTTATACCTAATGATGAAGTGCGACGGCCGCTCAAGGTTGTGCCCGCGATAATGATTGGCAAGGTGATGGCTAAGGAGAGTGCGCGTTGACTAGTGATCAATAGATTCGCGACTAATACTGACCCGACGCTCAGAATGAGAAGACCCGTAAAAGTTTGCGATAGACGTTGATACCGAGTCACGAATGTTTCCCCTTGAATAGAACTCCAGGTTCTTCGGTCAATTGAGTTCGTGACTTCTTCAAGAAATCAGCAGGAAATTATCTATTTCCAGGCAAATACCGGTTGTTCAAGATGATCAACACGTTCGTTGATCCGACCTTCAACGCAGACCCAGCGCAATTGCAATAAGACTGCGCCAGTTGGCGCGTGAATGAGATCTCCGCTGAGCGGAATTTGCACGACTGGTCGATCACTTTCAGGAATGGCGACAAACCTTGGAGAATCAGCACGACATAGTTCATGGAGACCGATGCGATATGCATGGGCAACTTCAGAGGGATCGGG